>CAJKEB010000024.1 GCA_905198865.1 uncultured Eubacteriales bacterium | reverse complement strand
CAAAAAATGAATTGGGGGGGATTTCATGAAGAATCGGCAAAATCATAATATAGAGCCTGTGTTTGATGAAAATTCAAAAATCCTGATTTTGGGCAGCTTTCCGTCTGTAAAATCACGGGAGAGCGAGTTTTTTTACGGTCATCCTCAAAATCGTTTCTGGCGCGTGGTTTCGCGTGTGTGCGGAGAAAATTGTCCGGTGACAATACCTGAAAAGAGGGATTTTTTAATTTCAAATCATATTGCTGTGTGGGACGTGATAAAGAGCTGCGATATTGAGGGCTCGTCTGACAGTTCGATATCAAGTGTTACTGCGAATGACATTAAATTTATTTTAAGAAATGCGGATATAAAGGCCATATTTGTAAACGGCGGCACGGCAAGCCGGCTATACAAAAAGCATTGCGAGATAGAAACAGGCGTCCCGGCTGTGACGCTTCCGTCAACAAGTCCTGCAAATGCGAGATTCAGTATCGATATGCTTGTTGATAAGTGGAGGGTAATACATGATTTTTTATAAAAATAATATATTTCTCAAAAATCAATATTGCAAAATCAAAAATAGTGTGTTAATATAATAATGCTTCGCAATCAATGTGCGAAAGCACATTGAAGAAGCAAACGCAGATATTGGAAAGTAAGAAGGGCTCCCGGAAAGCACGTAGTGCTTTGTGGGAAAAGGAGGAACAAACGAAGTTTGTTCAGACGTGTGTCCGTAGCTCAGCTGGATAGAGTGTCAGACTCCGACTCTGAAGGTCACGGGTTCGAATCCCGTCGGGCATACCACTAAAAGTGCTGTAAAACCGTTGTTTTTGGCAAAATGAAAACCGCCCCATACGGAGCGGTTTTGTGTTTTGGTGACTATTTGGTGACTGTTAAAAAAATAACAATATTTTATCGTGCCTGTAAAATATCCTCTAATGCGTTGCTTGCTGTTTCGTCAAGCGATTTCAAAGCGTGAGCGTAAATATTAAGCGTTGTACTTGTTTGGGCGTGTCCGAGCCTTGCCGATACAGTCTTATTGTTTTATTCTCATAATCGAAAACCCCGCTTAAATCCGATTTCTCTGACACACGGCTTAATTTAGCATAACCGTTCTCAAATGTAACCTTAACAATAGAATTTTTATAATAACTGCTGTTTGTTTTCATTTTATAGTCAACAGCCGTACCGTCAGCAGATACAATCTTATAGCCCTTCAAACACCTGCAATTCCCGCGTTGTCATTGACAACGCGGGAATTTTTATAGAATTTTGCAATACTTTATGCTATAATTTGTAATAGGAATTATGATTTATAATAAGTTAAATAAGTTAAATAAGTTAATTGGAAGGAGTTAAAGTATGGGCTTTTCCGATGTGCTAAAACTGTATCTGAACAAAACGAAGTCTACTGCGAAAGAGCTGTCCGCTGCTTCGGGTATATCGGCTTCTGCCCTAAGCAGATATCGTTCCGGGAAGAGAATTCCTGATCAGGAACAGATTGAAAAGCTGATTTGCGGATTTGTACAGCTGGCAAGTGAGAATAACACGGAACTTGATGAAGCAATCATTAGAAACGCTTTTTCAGAGTTTACGGAGAAGCCAAAGCTCGACTATAATGCCATCATTAAAAATCTCAATACTGCAATTGAAGCGTTAGAAATCAGCGTTTCAGGTCTTTCAAGAGCACTGAGTTTTGATTCGTCATATCTGTCAAGAATTCGGACGGGTCAGCGTAAACCTGCCGATTTAGATAAGTTTCTTATCGAAACAGCAGGGTATATCGCAAGAACAAACTCACCATTGGCAATTGCAGGGCTTATTGGACAACCCGCAGAAGAACTTGTTCCGGTAGGTCGGTGTGCATTAAAACTGTGTAGCTGGCTAAATTCCAAAACGATTAGTCAGCATGATTATTTTGGAGAGTTTCTGCATCAACTGGATGCGTTCAATATTGAAACGTATATGAGCGATGCGCATTTTACGGAGGCGGCTCATGCTCTGGAGTCGGAGATCTTATCTCTTCCGAAATACTATTACGGGTTTGACGAGATGAAAAAGGGCGAACTGGATTTTTTCAGGACAGTCGCATCTTCCGGAGCGAATGGTACTGTCTATATGTGCAACAGTATCCCTATGGAAGACTTGGCCGTGGATGCGGCATATATGAGAGAATGGATGCGATCCATTGCAATGATGATTAGCAAGGGCGCGGATATCCATATGATTCATGATGTTAACCGCCCGCCCGATGAGATGATGCTCGGGCTTATGAGCTGGATCCCGCTTCATATGACCGGAAAAGTCACTTCTTTCTATCTGCCCGACGCTTCAAACCGTATCTATTGCCATACGGACTATGTATCAGACACTGCTGTGCTCTATGGGGAATGTATCAGAGGGTATCATAATGAGGGGAAATACTGCTTGACGCAAAGTGAGATTGATCTTGCCTATTATAAAAAGCGGGTGCGGCGTCTGTTCTCGAAGGCAAAACCGCTGATAAAGACCTACCGAGCAGAGAATCAGGACGCGTTCTTTCATTTCGAGGCTTCCGAAGTATTGTCCGGTGGAACGAGATGCAACATTCTTTCTTCCCTGCCAATTTATACGATTTCAGGAGATGTTCTGGAAAGTATATTGCAAAACAATTCCTTCGGAGAAAAAGACAAGGCAGATGTCAGAAAATATGTGTCCAGGCAAAGGAAAATGACAGAAACAATTCTTGAAAACGGAACGATATGTGATGAGATTTACATACTGAGTGAAGAAGAGTTCGGAAAAGAAGCGGTTTATTTACCTCTTTCCGGTATGTTCTCAGAAAAAGGGTTGAGATATACATATCAGGAATATCTGCGGCATCTTGCGGCGACTAAGCAATTTGCTGAAGATCATGCCGGATATGATTTGCATACGGACGCTGTACATACTTTCAGAAATATTCAGATTCAGATCAATATGGGGAAATGGGTGATAGTATCAAAGAACAATGCACCATCCATTAATTTTGTCATCAAACATCCCAAAATGATCCGTGCTTTTGAAGACTTCTGCAGACCGGCAGCCGAACCATAAACGGTTTTTATGATAGCATATAACCCGGCAAAGTGTCGGAAAGAAAGGTAATGTATATAGAATTCAGATTTTTATTCATTATGATTATTGAGGAGGAAAAAACATGAAATTGAAAAAACCTATCATCCTGGCATGCTGTGTAATCATAGCATCTATGGGAATCACGCTGACAGGCTGCGGTAACAACAGCAGCGACAAATATGCTGACAGCCCATATGTGGGAGTATGGATGATTGATCATTTCGAATTAGAAGGCAAGGAATCTCCGTACCCAGGCCTCTTTGCGTTTACTTTTAATGCAGACGGTTCGGCTTCGTTGGAGGACGTCAGTGAAACTGTTGAAGGCACATGGGAACCTACCGAAGATGGTGTGAAATTTACGGATGTTGAAGAAGATACTTACATTACATATGAGGATGGAAATCTGAAAATGGAGATTGAACACGAAAAGGGAAAAGTAATGATGTACTTTTATAAGAAGGAGTAAGTCGCTAACCAGCAAGAGATTAGAAAATGACACCGAAGTTCTTTTTTTGCGGGAAAAGGAGAGATATAATGAGCACAGAAGTGAAATGCAAAAAATGTGGTAATGTATCACAGAACGGAAATACCCACTGTGTATTTTGCGGTGAAGAATTGCCGGCTGAAACGGAATCTTTGTTTGATAGAATAGAAACCAATTCCGATATTGACAGAAATGTTGACAATTATGGAAATGGAAATGTTGAGCAAGAAAAAACAGAGCAAGAATTACAAAAAAGAGCTATTGCTAAAGCGTACCTTGAGAAACAAAATTCATTATCCGATAATTATTTACTTGGATTGCTCGGTGCTTTGGTTGGCGCTTTAGTTGCAGCAATACCTTGGGCTGTTGTATCAAGTCAGGGGTGGTTCGTGGCATGGCTTGGATATTTAATAGCAATAGCGGCATCAAAGGGTTATGATTTGATGAAAGTAAAGACAAATATGAAAAAACTTTGGTGTGTTTTAGCTGCTGTTGTAATAGGTGTTTTTGCAGGGCAAATTATGAGCGATATGATTGTAATTGCTACAGACGAAGAACTTGGCCATATGTTTTCGGATTTATTCTCGTATTATGCAAATAATTTTGGAGAATACTTATCCATCAATATAAAGAATTTGGCTTTGGGATATGTATTTGCAGCATTAGGCAGTCTTAGTGTATTTGTAAATATAAAAAAGGAAACTGCTCTTATAGAAAATTTAAAATCAAATAATTTGGAGGAGGAGAAAAATCATGGATAAAGAAGAAAAAGATAAAGTTTTAGCTATGAAAAAAATATTATCTTTAATAGTTGTCGTATTTATGATTTTTCAAACGATAACATCTACAGCATTCGCCCAATCATCTACCACAGAAGAAAATACTGCAGCTACATTAAATGAGACTACTGTGGCACAAATGGGTGTATCTGTAAACAGAAGAAGTTCTTTGAAATCCGATTCGCCGGCACAATCCGTGGTGCATGATTCCCATTCGGACTTTACAACATTGCCATATGCAAGTTCAGAATGGGATGAACTACAGTCAACAATGTACTATTTGGATGAAGATATATCATTGAGCAACTATACTTGGTATTGGACAAAAGGTAATACAACTGTATGTTTAAACGGTCATACAGTGACGGGTCCATATATACCGGGACCAATATTCCATGCCAGTGATGGCGGCGAATTAACCTTGTGTGATTGCACCGGTAAAGGGGTTATTACAGCACCTGCTGAAAGAGGTTCTTCCGGGTACGGCACATCGGCGGTACTTATTCAAAATGGTATTGTCAATATGACAGGCGGAAACATTTTGAATGTATACACGAAAGGTGGGCACGGGGGCTACGGTGCAGGTGTGTGGATTGATGATGGTACTTTTAATATGAGCGGAGGAACTATAATCGGATGCGTATCGCACTATAGCAATGGCGGAGGAGTATATGTTTCTCAAAACGGTAATCTCAATGTTTGCGGAGCACCTGTAATAAAAGGCAATTATGCTTGCGGCGGAACTGCTTCACACGTTCATGATGATAGCTGCAAAAAATCAGATGTATACCTTTGCTCAAATAAGGTAATTAACTTGACAGGTGCACTTACAGACGGCGCACAAATAGGAGTTGCATGCGAAGCTGCTCCAACAGAAGGCAATCCTGTTGTCATTACAAGCGGATATTCAGATTTCTGTACAGAAAATCCGAGTGAATTCTTCTTCAGCAATAACGAAAACTATGAAATTCGTTGGAATATTTCACACACCGAGGCTGCGCTTTATTTGAAATCCGATCCGCCGGTAGAATTCAGTGTTACAATCAACGGCTTATCAGAAACGGTTACTTTAAATGATGTCTATGATGGTACCACAATTATTATCGCTTTTTATAAAGACAACGGTGCGCTGGTTGATGCAAAAACTTATCAACCCCAAGCTACCATAAATGCAGAACTTCCTAACGAAGCTGATTCTTATGCTTATACAAAAGTTTTTTGGTGGGAAAGTCTTGATACATTACGTCCATTGTGCGATGCTGTTACAATAAATAAATAATTGATATTAATATCGATCCCGAATAAGGCAACGCCTTATTCGGGATTGTTTTATTACGATAGGAGTAAAGAATAATTATTTAAAAAGAGAAGTGGTTTTTTTAATATCTCTCTTTCTTTAATGTCAATACCATCATTTACGCACAGTGGACATACACCGGCGGCGGTGACGGCGCAGTGATCACCTATGCCATCGCTGTGGACAGCGTCAAGAACGGCAAATATCAGTCAAAAATGTATAAAGCTTTGTAAAGCAAAATTGTTTAAACACAAGGTATCTAAATAGTTTGGTAATAATAATTAAAGGGTCGGAGTCTGAACCGCAGTGTTTTGGGCGCCGGCCTTTAAATATTTATATAATTGCGGAAATCGTTGTATATTCACTGATACGATTGATGCGCTAATTTTTTCACTGCTTTTCCTTCTTTTAAGTTCTATATTCGGACAAAGTGTAATAGAATATTACAAATCAAAAATACAGCAGGTGATTGATTTGAGAAATGCTAAGGCTTATGACGACTTGCTTCGTTTTTTTCCTCAGGACGGAGTCGGGCGTGTTGTCAGATGTGCGCTTCAAACGGCGAACGGACAGGTAGATGAAATCCGTTTGAGAACGGAAAGACCGCTGTCTTTTGTGAGCGGAAGCAATGTTTGTTATATTGACCGTGACGGTGAATACATAGGCGCTTCGGATTTGAAAAATGCGTATGTTATTTCCAAGCAGGAGCTTGCAGGTATTTATCGTGCAGTCTGTGAAAATTCTGTTTATGCTTATCTTGATGATATACGAAAGGGATTTGTTACAGTAAGGGGCGGACATCGTATCGGATTTGCGGGCAGAGCGATATGCGGTGACAGTGGCAGAATTGAAAATTTCAGGGATATCAATTCGATTAATATACGTATTGCCCGTGAAGTAAAGGACTGCGCCAAGAACATTATAAGCCGGATATATTGCGGCAACAGAGTAAAAAGTACGCTTATAATTTCTCCGCCGTCGGGCGGCAAGACGACCGTGCTTCGTGATATTACACGGAGCTTATCATGTTCCGGGATAAAGGTTGGCGTTGCAGATGACAGGGGAGAAATATCGGCAATGTATCATGGTGTTCCGCAAAACGACATCGGTATAAATACAGATGTCGTTGAAAATGCAGAAAAATCAGACGGAATAGAAATACTTCAGCGTACCATGTCTCCGTCTGTGATTGTCACTGATGAGATTGTTACCGCAAGGGAGGTTGAGGCGATATGCAAAGCCTCAGGAACCGGCATATCTATTATAGCAAGTATACACGGCTATGAATTCAATGAAGTATTAAGCAAGCCCGTATGTGAGCCGTTGTTTAAAAATAATGTTTTTGAACTGCTTGTAAGGATTACCGGGAGAAGCGAGACCGGACCGGAAATGGAGGTCAGAGCTTTGTGATGAATGTAATGTTTATAAAAGTTGTTTGTTCGTTTATATTGAGTTTAGGCGGAGGGTACTGCGGTATTGTGCTTGCCTCAAGATATGATACGGGAATAACACAAATACGCAACTTTATTACTGCGCTTCGAACAATGGATTTTGAAATATCTATGAATAATACGGTACTTGTTGACGCAATGCGTTATGCAGGCGAGGCAGCAGGGGGAACGGTCGGGAGGGTTTTTGTTAAATGTGCTGAAGAAATTGAAAGCTCACCCGGAGAAGAAGTGTATGGCTTATGGTGTAAGTATATGGATATATATAAAAACAATTTTTGTATTAATGACAGTGACATAAAAATTATTAAGGAATTTGGCCGTTCGCTTGGCTCCGGGGACAGGGCGGAGGAATCGGGAAATATCAAAACTGCTGTTCTGAGGCTTGAGCTTGCAGAGGATAATGCAATGAAGAAAAAGGCTCAGAATGCAAAGCTTTACCGAAGCCTTGGCTTCGCCGGAGGAATATTGATTTCGGTGCTCTTGTTATAAATAACGCTTTAGTATAAACACAGGAGGAAAACTTATGTCGGGAGTGGATTTAATTTTTAAAGTGGCGGCAATAGGCATAATTGTTGCAGTGCTTAACATGCTGCTCAGCCGCGCGGGACGCGACGATCAGGCGATGATGACAACCATATCCGGATTAATTGTTGTTCTTCTTATGGTAATAAACGAAATCAGTAATCTGTTTGTGACAATTAAAAATATTTTCGGGCTTTAGGGTGAACAGGCTGATGGATATTTTGAGAATAATCGGAATAGGCTTTATCGGTGCAGTATTGTCATTGATTTTGCGCCAATTCAGGCCGGAACTGTCAATGATGATACCTGTGGTAGTGACGTTTACAATAGTATTCTGCATTTTGCCGTATATGACGGCAATTATCAATGAACTCAGGGTTATATCAGAGGGAGCGGGAATAGAATATCGGTATGTAAGTATTGTTTTAAAAATAATAGGTATATCATATCTGGTAAGTATTTCAGCCGAGCTGTGCAAGGATGCGGGCGAAAATGCGATTGCCGCAAAGATTGAGCTTGCCGGAAAGCTAATAATAATATTCATCTCGCTGCCTATTGTTAACAGGCTTTTGGGAATAGTCAGAGAGATAATTATGAGATAGTGTACGGAGGCGGACTTACTTATGATAAAATTCGCTGAAAGCTTATACAGCAACACAAAGTGTAGAACAGCCGGATATATATTATTTATACTGATTTTGATACCTTCTTTATTTGGCTCAGTATTTGCTGAAGAGAACACTGATATAAAAGAGCAGCTGATTGATGAATATTCAGGTATATATTCGGATTATCTTACGGACGGAGCAGGCGATATAATAAACGATTCACTGTCACCGTATTCAAACGGGTTCAGTCTGAGTGAGCTTATATCCAGAATTGCCGCCGGTGAAATACCGGTTGACTCCAAAGGAATCATGAGTGAACTTGGAATGTGTTTGTTTGGCGAAGTGATAAATGTTTTAAAATCAATGATGCTTGTGGTGGCGCTGGCTGTATTAAGCTCATTTTTGTCAAATATGAGTTCAAGTTTCGGAAAAGAAAGCGTAAACTATATGGCGTATTATACCTGCTTTATAGCGGTTGTAGGCATAGCGTCAAGAGTTTTCTTCGATGTCCAGAATATTGCCGCAAGCGCAATAGAAAACCTTGCATTGTTTATGCGCTGTATTGTTCCGATAATGCTGACGTCCCTGGTGACCTGCGGAGCTGTTGTTTCCGCATCAGCACTTGAACCGTTTTTGCTTGGAATAATCCAAATCTCGCTCAGTCTGATACGTTCGGTATTTTTCCCGCTTGTTATGGTCGGTACTGCGCTGGGAATTGTAAATTCGCTGTCTGAGCAACTAAAAACAACGGGATTGATTTCTTTGATAAACAAGGCGGTGAAGTACGGATTAAGTGTGCTTTTGACGATATTCGTCGCATTTGCCGGGATAAAAAGTATTGCTTCGTCGGGAGCTGACGGACTTACAATAAAGCTTACAAAATTTGCGTCGTCAAATCTTATTCCGGTTGTCGGCGGCATACTGTCCGACTCGGTTGAGACGGTTATGAACTGTAGTGCAGTGATTAAGAATTCCGTGGGGATTATAGGTGTTATAATAGTATTCTTTATTGCTGCAATGCCTCTTATTAAGATAACAGCGTCGCTGATTGTATTCCGCATTACTGCGGCGGTTTGTGAACCGATTGGCGGAAAAGGGATTGTGGATTGTATTACATCTATGGCAAACGGAATTTCTATGGCGTTTTCAATGCTTGCGGCGGTAGAAGTAATGTTTGTGATGATAATAACTATAATGATTAATATTACTGTTTGAGTATTATAAGGGCGTGGACTTGAAATGGAATGGATAAAAACCTGGGCGATGTCGCTTTCGATGGTAATCGTTTTCGGAACACTTATTGAAACGATTCTTCCTAACGGGAATTACCGCAAGTATATACATCTCATTTTAGGAATTCTGCTGCTGATCAGTATAATAACTCCCATAGCCCAATTATTTGACGGAGAGCTTTCGTTTGAGCTGACTGATGATGAAAACGGTGTATATGAAATCAGCCGTGAAAAATTAGAATATAAGCAGCAAAAGGATGTGATTGATATTTTTAAGAGAACAATTGAATCAAATCTTATGACGAGGCTTGAAACAAAACTGCCGGAGCTTAAAGGAAAATTCAGCGTTAAGGTAACTGCCGAGGAATCAAGCGGAGACTTTGGAAGAATAACACATGCGGCTGTTATGTTAGACAGCTTGCCTCAGAGTGTGACAGAGGAAGAGATAAGAAATCTTACCGCAGAAATACTGGGATTGGCAGCTGAAGACGTAGCTGTTGTGACTTAGCGCAGCAGATTAACCTGACTTGCAATGGGATGTGGATAAATGAGCATGAAGGACAGCGAAAAACCGGAAAATGAAAAATCAGAAAACTTGTTTTCTGAAGTGCTTATAAAAATCAAAAACTTAGGTAATAATAGTTTATTCGGCAGCAATGATGAAAGCATTAACAGTAAACAGGACAAAAATTCCGATTCGGAAAAAGGTGAAAAAAAGGGTATAAGTCATACGGTAATCTGGCTGTGCATTATTGCGGTTGCAGCGCTTTTTGCAATACGTATGTTCGGCTTGGGCGGAGAGACCGGTGAAAAAACTGAGCCGGCAGAAAAAAGCCGGGAAACAATAACGGATGAAAATATGTATGTGAATGATATGGAAGCAGACCTGAAGGAAATTCTTGAAAAAATTGAAGGGGCAGGAAATGTAAGTGTAAGAATATATATAGATAGCACTGCTGAAAAAATTCTTGCGGAGGATAGTAAAAATGAAAGTGAGGTGAGCGAGGATAAAGACGGAAAAACCGAATCAAGCTCAGGCGAGAGAAGCACGGTTATTGCATCGGGCGGCGGAGGTATAAGCAGCTCAGGTTCGCCGTATGTCGTGCGTGAAAAGCTGCCGTATCCTATCGGAGTTGTTGTCGTTGCCGACGGTGCAAAAAACGAGCGCGTCCGAACAGAAATGTACGAGGCTGTCAAAGCGCTGTACGGACTTTCTGCAAATCGGATTAAGATAACTTATTGATATCTCTGTAAAACCAATAACAAAATGTATAAATAATCAATAACAAAATGTATAAATTAAGAAGACAAGGAGAGTAATTATGAGTTCAAAAAATTCTAAAAAAACAGTCAAATTCAGAGGAAAACAGGTGTTCGTTGTCGGATTGATTGCCCTTGTACTCGCCGCAGGCTATTATAGATGGACAGTCGGAGCAATACGCTCCGACGCAGTCAGCGTTTCAAGCACTGCTGCGCCGAGCAATACGGAATCCGATGATGATAAAGAAAAAGATACGGAAACCTTCTGGGGCGGAAACTCAGATGACGGTAATAAGAACGAGAGCGGAAGCGACGAAAACAATAGTAATGAGAATAACGGACAAGGAAGCACACAAAGCTCCGTTAATGTAATAAGCCGTTCAAGACAGGACAGAGACGCTTTAAGAGGCGATACAATGGACAAATGGAAGGAGATTGCGTCAAACAAGGATGCGAGTGAAAGCGCCAAAAAACAAGCAGAAGATAATATAGTAAAACTGACAAAGTATTCCGAAAACGAAAATGCAATAGAGACAAACGTAAAAGCAAAGGGATTTGAGGACTGCTTTGCACAAGTCAGTGAAAGCGGCGTATCTGTGATTGTTAAGGGAGGAAATCTTGACAGTGCGTCGGTTGCACAAATTAAAGACATAATTATAGCAGAGACAGGAGTGGCAGCGTCACAGATTAAAATCAGTTCCGAACAATAAATCTATACAGCCTGTTTTATTCGGCATAATAAAAACAAAAATATTAATAAAAATATTAAAATGGCTAAAAATAAACATTGTAATCTTAAAGTATTTGTGTTATAATAACATAAATATTTATGGTATTTAATAACAATAGGCATGTTTATGCCTTGTACAGGAGGTTTTTATTATGGCTGATGTTAATACATCTCAGGAACAGGAGAATATCAGTACGGGAAGTATTAATATTTCAAATGATGTGGTTTCAACTGTGGCTTCTCTGGCGGCAAGCAGTGTAAACGGCGTCTCCGGAATGGTCAGTTCAATTTCAGGCGGATTTGCCGAATTGCTCGGAAAAAAGAACATGTCAAAGGGTGTTAAGGTCAGCGTTGCTGATAAGAAAGCGACTCTTGATCTGGCAATCATTGTTGAATACGGTGCTAAAATACCTGATGTTGCATGGGAAATTCAGGAGAAGGTTAAGAGCGAGGTTGAAGCAATGACGGGTCTTGATGTTGCGGCAGTAAATGTAAGCGTTGAGGGTGTTAATGTGCCCAAAGATGACGGTGCAAAATCACAGACCACCGGTGAAAAGGTCGGAAGCAAAATCGACGACGTTGTGCAGACCGCAAATGATGTGAAAAATACAGCCGCAGATTATGCTGCCGATTTTGCAAGCGACGCTAAAGAAAAGGTCGAAGAGTTCGCTGAGGCGGCTAAGGAAAAAGCTGCCGACATAATCAGCGGTGCAAAAGAGAAAGCTGAGAGCCTGGCACAGGAAGCAAAAGAGAATTCCGAGAATTTCAAAAAAGAGATTGAGAGCATAGGTGATAATATTGCAGACGCTGTTGAGGATAATGTCGAAAACATAAGCGATAATATCAAAGATGCCGCTAAGACTGTCTGTGATAAGACTGAGGATATTATCGAAGATATTACAGATAATGACTAATCAGACTTTTTGAATAACAAATAATTTGATTTTGGAGGAACAAAGGTTATATAAAGACGCAATGTTACGCACAATGCTGTAAAGCGTCTTACTGACTTTTGCGGATTGATAAACTATGGACAGAAAAAAAGCAAGGGAGTATGCGTTTGTTGTACTCTTTCAATACAAATTTCAGCCTGATGAAGTAGGCGATATCCTGGCTGATTTTTTCCTGAAAAACGATGTCAAAAAGCAGGGCGAGTATATCGGTGACATTGTTTCAGGCGTTGTGAAAAAGATTGATGAAATTGACAGCAAGATTATGGAGTTTTCACGCGGTTGGAGCTTAGACAGAATCGGTGCCGTAAGTCTTGCGGCACTGAGACTGGGTACATATGAGATCCTTTACAGAGAAGATGTACCGGCTCCGGTTGCTGTTAATGAGGCTGTTAATTTGACCCGCGAATATGCCGGAGATGAAGCTGTTTCTTTTGTTAACGGTGTGCTTGGAAGTATACAAAAACAGATTGAAACGGCTTCTGATAAATAGCAAATAATAAATATAGTTTTGAATATTCTTTACAGATATTGCAGAGCGGAGCTTACCAATGAACATTTCATTGAATTGTAAGGTACGCTCTGTTTGGTGTGTATGTAATAGTTTTTATTTATAAAAATACGAGGTATTTGATGATAGAAAGACAAGCTTTAACGGTAACGCAGGTTAATTTGTATATTAAGCAGATACTTGCAAGAGATGAATTATTAAACAATGTTTTGGTTAAAGGTGAGCTTTCAAATTTCAAAGCTCATTCTTCCGGGCATATGTACATGTCCTTAAAAGACGAGAGCGGCGTTATGCGTGCGGTTATGTTCAGAAGTGCTGCGGCAAAGCTGAACTTTAAGCCGGCAAACGGTATGAAGGTGATTGCAAGAGGCCGTATAGGCGTATACGAGCGTGACGGTCAATACCAGCTTTATATTGATCATATGGAGCAGGAGGGTATAGGCGACTTGCATGTTGCGTTTGAAAAATTAAAGCAGAAGCTTGACGCCGAGGGATTGTTTTCACCAAAGCATAAAAAACCGCTGCCTAAATATCCGAAGTGTATCGGCGTTGTCACCGCACCCACAGGGGCGGCTATTCGTGATATACTTAATATCTTATCGAGGCGTTTTTCATATTCTGATGTTGTGTTATATCCCGTTTTGGTTCAGGGAGAAAATTCGGCGGCGAGTATTGTCGAGGCAATAAGATATTTTAATGACACGGATAGTGCAGATGTATTGATAGTCGGCAGAGGCGGAGGCTCGATTGAAGATTTATGGTCGTTTAACGAAGAATGTGTAGCCAGGGCAATATTTGAAAGTCACATTCCGATTGTTTCGGCAGTAGGTCATGAGATTGATTTTACTATATCTGATTTTGTTGCGGATCTGAGGGCTCCTACACCGAGCGCAGCGGCAGAGCTTGTCGTTCCGTCTCAGGAGGAGCTCAGAGACAAGTTTAATAATGTATACAGACGTTTGTATACATGTGCTTCAAGGTTTATCGAAAAAAGCCGTATGCAGGTCAGATATTATGCGGATAACGCATATCTGAAAAATCCCATGACAAAGGTTGATGACAGCCGAATGTATCTTGACAGTGTATGCCGCGCTTTCGAAAATGCGTATACAAAAATTCTGGGAGATAAAAAACAAAATCTTGCAGTGCTCAGCTCAAAACTCAATGCGCTCAGTCCTCTGAGTTCTTTAGAGCGTGGATTTTCGCTTACCAAGGGTAAGGACGGCTTGATTAAAAGCGTGAGTCAGGTAAATGAAGGAGATAATGTTGAAATAGTAGTCAGCGACGGCAGCATTAATGCTGTCGTGACCCGGCACGTATAGGAAAAGTGTGTATCCGTTTATGCGGTGAGCATATAGCATTGTTTGATATAAAATTTAATTATATTTAGGAGAATATAAATAATATGGAAAATACCGAAAACAAAGTTATGTTTGAAAACAATTTGAAGGAGCTGGAGAGAGTTGTAAAGCAGCTCGAAAGCGGAGATGTAACTCTTGATGAAATGCTCGGCTTGTTTGAAAGGGGTATAAAGCTGACCCGTGGATGTACAGCCGCTCTTGATGAGGCGGAGCAGAAAATTAGTATTTTGATGAGAAACAGAGAGACCGGAGAGATGGAAGAACAGCCCTTTGGCTCGTCGGGAATACAGGAGTAGTATATGTGTGGGGATAAAAGATTTAATGATAAACTGAGCGAGTATATTAATCAGATAAACTCAAAGCTTGATGAGATTTCATGTGTTCCGAACCTGCCGCAGAAATCAGTGTATGAAGCTATGCGGTACAGTCTGATGGCGGGCGGAAAAAGAGTTCGCCCCGTGATTGCGGCTGCGGTTACGGAAGTGCTTGGCGGTGACGTAGATACGGCGGTTTGTGCTTCCGCGGCTATAGAGTGTATCCATACATACTCGCTTATACATGACGATCTTCCGTGTATGGACGATGATGATTTAAGACGCGGCAGACCCACATGTCATAAGGCTTTCCCGGAAAGCACAGCTTTGCTTGCCGGTGACGGATTGCTGAATCTGGCTTTTGAACTGCTCAGCAGCGACGATTATCTTAAGGTTTCGGCAGACGTGAAAATCAGACTTATTGCTGCACTTTCAAAGGCTTCCGGTGTGCGCGGAATGATTGGCGGTCAAATTCTTGACCTTGAAGGCGAGAACAGAGACAGCCTTTCAATTGATGAGCTTGAGTTGATGCACAGGGGAAAGACGGGGGCTATGATTAGTGTGTCGGCTGAATTTGGCTGTATATTGTGCGGTTTGTACGATTCAACTTCTGTTGAATTCGATAAAATTCGTGAATTTTCAGAAAAATTAGGGTTGGCTTTTCAAATAAAAGATGATATACTTGATGTATTGGGTGATGAGTCAGTTCTCGGTAAGCCAATTGGAAGCGATGAGTCCTGCGGAAAAAACACTTTTGTTACGATACTTGGTATTGATGAGGCAGAAAAACGGCTTGCCGTTTTAACCGATGAGGCGGTTAGTGCGCTTGATATGTTCGGTGATCGCGCTTGGTTCCTGAAAGAATTGGCGAATGTTTTACTCATGCGGGATAAATAAATTATGGCAAATAAAAGGCAGATGAACTTATGAGATTTTTTGAGGATTTTTTAAATAACAGAATATTTTTTATTGTTTTAAGTGCATGGCTGCTGTCATGCGTGATTAAAGGAATAATTGAGTGCATTAAAAACAAAAAGATTGACTGGAGCCGCTTCTTTGGACCGGGCGGAATGCCGTCGTCCCATTCGACGATTGTTTGTTCGCTTGCGGTATGTGTTGGAATATATGAGGGATTTGACAGTGCTGTTTTTGTGGTATGCTGCGCTTTAGCTCTTATAGTTATGTATGATGCGTCAGGAGTAAGACGCGCTGCGGGTGAGCAGGCTAAGATAATAAATATGATAGTTGACGCATGGGAGGAGCGAGACCCGGTTCTCAAAGAGAAAAAGCTCAAGGAGCTTTTGGGGCATACTCCTTTAGAGGTTCTCGGCGGGGCAATACTCGGCGTTTTGTTTGCGGTGATTACAAGCTGTATCATAGGACTTTGATATTATTTATATTTGGGGTCGTCGATTTTGCGGCCTCATTTTTATTACAAAAAAACCGGGCGAAAACCGCCCGGTTAATATAAAGTATGTTCAAATTTTAAATAGATTAATCGTCAAGTTCGATTAAGGCATAGTTGCCGTCTTTTCTCTTGTAAACTATGTTCGGAGCCATTGTATCCGGATTCGTGAAGATAAAGAAGCTGTGTCCCAGCATGTTCATTTGGAGAATTGCTTCTTCAGCCATCATAGGCTTAGCAGAAAATCTCTTTCTCTTGATGATTTTGAATTCCTGTTCCTCTTCAACATCGGGAGTTTTGTCCATTGCCACATAGTTTTCAAAACCGCTGTCGCGCAGGCGCTTTGAAAGTTTTGTCTTGTTCTTTCTTATTTGCCGGTCAATGCCTGTCAGACAGTTATCAACTGCGGTAAGCATGTCGTGATTCTGGTCTTCGGCTCTGATGATAAATCCCTTATAGGGGAATGTAATTTCAACAACCATATCGTCTCTGATTTCTGAAACAACAATCTTACATTCTGTCGAATCATCGTCAAAAAACTTGTCCAACCTCTTTACTTTATCCAGAATTTTTTCCTTACTTGAATCTGCTAAATTAAATTTTTTTGTAAAAATGTTGTAAGTCATAGTCTTACCTCCGATTCTTGTGTAATATAAACTAAGAAACAAAACTACTTTATGTTTCTTATGTAGATATTATATAATAAAATCTTTAAAATAGCAATAGCAATTTGTTAAATTTTTAAAAATTTTTTTAAATAAATATTTTATATAAAGTCAAGCATTTTCTTGCAAGATGCGGAGGGATATGATATAATTAATATAATATACGGTTAATTCATGTTTGATGTATCGTTTATCGGAACGGTTGTTCCGTCCGGTTTTAATATTGAAATATCAGCGGCAATGATTTGGGATTTGTAAACGTATATATTTGCGCGCACATCACCCGAGGATTCTTTGTGATTATTAACTTTATATGAATATCTTGTCACATTTTTGCCGCAGTAGTTTTCAAGCGTATACCCCTGAGCCGCAGCTAAGCTGTTGTAGGTTCGGTAAAGTGAATTTAAGTCCTCCGGAAGGCGAACATGAGCAATTTCGATGGGTGAGCTGTCAACCTGCCAGCCGTACGTAGTTATATATTCTATATTTGCAGTGTTTGTTGAACTGTCAACGGAGAACAATGCGAATATAACGGTTATTACAAATACCGTAAACAGTATAAATATCAGCTTGAACTTGTAGTGCCTGATGAACTTTTTCATGGTTTACCTCCATAGTCGGGTTGATTAATAAATTATATGACGGATAATACGAGAATATGAGGTTATTTATGAGACTTGATAAGCTGCTTTCAAGCGGACTCGGTCTTGGTTCAAGAACCGATGTAAAAAAGATGATTAAAAAGGGTCGTGTCAAAGTTGAAGGACTTGATATTATACGTCCCGAAACAAATGTGGAGCCTGCTTCAGCGTCTGTATACGTTGACGGTGTCCTTATGCGATACCGTGAATTTGTGTATTTGATGCTTAATAAGCCGCAGGGAGTAATTTCCGCAACATATGATACAAGACATAAAACCGTTATTGACCTAGTGCCGGAGGAATATGCTCATTTCGAAGTCTTTCCGGTGGGCAGGCTTGATATTGACACTGAAGGTTTGTGTCTGCTCACAAATGACGGCGCATTGTCACATAAGCTGCTTAGCCCGAAAAGCCATGTGCCAAAAACGTATATTGCAGAGATAAATATGCCGGTCACAGATGATGATATTAATAAATTCAAGGCGGGAATAACTCTGGAGGACGGGTATAAGTGCAAGCCGGCCGAGCTTTCGGTTATTGAAAAGAATACAGTGCAGGTAGTAATATACGAGGGGAAATTCCATCAGATAAAGCGAATGTTCGAAGCTGTTGGGAAATCGGTTGTGTACCTAAAGCGTGTAAAAATGAAAAGGCTTGTGCTTGATGAGTCTTTAAGTCCCGGTGCAATCCGCGAACTGACCGACTTGGAGCTTGCCGGACTGCTTGAATAGACTAAAATACGATTGGAGCGTTAATTTTAAATGGATAAGTTTCAGGAAATCAAGAACATTATACCAAAGGTTTGTGCGGTGCATGATATTTCCGGCTACGGAAAAGTGTCGCTGACTGAAGTGATACCGATACTTTCCGCTATGGGTATAGAGGTTTGCGCTCTGCCGACGGCGGTTTTATCAACGCATACATATGAGTTCAAGGATTTCACCTTTTGCGATTTGACTGACGAGATGCCAAAGATAATCAGTCATTGGAATCAAATTGGCTTAAAATTCGATGCCATATACAGCGGATACATGGGCAGTCCGAGACAGATTGAAATATTAAGGAATTTTATGCAGGAGTCTAAGAAGAACGGTACGCTTTTGGTTGTTGACCCTGTTATGGGAGATAATACACTGATACCGGACAGCATATATTCGGATAAAGTGAAAGGACTGCTCGGTAACATGAAAGAGCTTTGCGGCATTGCGGACGTGATTACGCCGAATGTTACTGAGGCGTGTCTGCTTTTAGGCGAAGAATACAGTGCTATGCCGATTAACAACAGTAAAATCAAAGATTATCTCAAGCGCTTGTCTGAACTATGTTCCGGTAATGTGGTTATAACAAGCGTTATGGACTCTGAGAATTCAATGTGCGTTGCTGTGTATGACAGCGATAACAACCGATATTATAAGGTTGATTGCGGATTTGTAAACCGCCCGTTTCACGGTACGGGTGATGTCTATACATCGGTTCTGACAGGCGCATTACTGAAAGGGAATAATATTATTGAATCTGCGAATATTGCTGCGGGTTTTGTGTATAAGGCTATTCAGAACACAATAAGACATCCGGAAATAAGAATACGTGAAGGTGTGCTGTTTGAACCGGTATTGTCAGGATACTTTAACAAATCAGAATATGACAAGAGATATATAGAAATTTAACTTACTTATTTTTAAAATATAGGCGGTGAAATAATGATTACAAAAATTAACAGCGGCGGGCTTCGTGGAATAGACGGATATATGATAAGTGTTGAGACAAATGTCAGCGGCGGGTTTCCCGCATGGGAAATTGTCGGTCTTCCGGACGCTCCGGTTCGTGAATCCAAGGAGCGTATCAGGAGTTCGTTAAGCAGTTTTGGATACGTAATCCCTGGCAAACGTATAGTTATTAACCTCGCTCCGGCAGACATCAAAAAGGAGGGCGCGGCTCTTGACCTGCCGATTGCGGTCGGTCTGCTGACGGCATCAGAGCAGGTTTATTTAAACGATCCGGAAAAGTATGCGTTTATGGGAGAATTGTCGCTTGACGGTTCGGTCAGGAGAATAAACGGTGTTCTGCCTATGGTTATAAAGGCGTATCAATCAGGAATCCGTGAGGTGTTTGTACCGTATGAGAATGCTGAAGAAGCTGCGGTTGTTAAGGGAATTAAAGTATACGGTGTAAAAAACTTAGGAGATTTGATTGATCATATTACCGGAATATCTGAGATGACTCCCGTTCAAGTTGATATTGATGAATTGTTTGCAAGAGCGTCCGAATATTCTCTTGATTTCTCGGAAGTCAGAGGTCAGGAGAGCGCTAAGCGTGCCCTTGAGATTGCTGCGGCAGGAGGACATAATCTTTTGCTTATAGGTCCTCCCGGTTCGGGTAAGACCATGCTTGCGCAGAGACTTCCGTCGATACTGCCGGATATGACTTTTGATGAGGCTCTTGAAGCTACAAAAGTTCACAGTATAGCCGGCAGACTTCCTAAGGATGTTCCGATGATTTTAACCCGTCCATTCAGAAGTCCGCATCATACTGTTTCAGCTGTGGGTCTTTCGGGCGGCGGTCCAAATCCCAAGCCCGGTGAAATAAGCCTGTCGCACAACGGCGTACTGTTCCTGGACGAGCTTCCGGAATTCAGAAAGGACGCTCTTGAAGTACTGCGCCAGCCGCTTGAGGATGGCAATGTTACAATTACCCGAGTTAACGGAACGTACTCTTATCCATGCAATATTATGCTGGTTGCCTCGATGAATCCGTGTCCGTGCGGATTTTACGGTGACAGGAATCATGACTGCACCTGTACTTCAAAAAAGATAAGCTCTTATCTCAGTAAAGTCAGCGGTCCTTTGCTTGACAGAATAGATTTACATATTGAGGTGCCGGCTATTGAATATAAGGATCTGGAAAGACGTGGAAAAGCAGAAACCTCTGCCGAAATTAAGGCGAGGGTAAACAAAGCGAGAAACATACAGACAGAGCGCTATAAGGGAACGGGTATTTACTCAAACAGTCAGCTGACACCTGCCCTTATTGATGAATATTGCAGGCTTGGCAAAGAGGCAAACTCACTCATGAAAGATGCTTTTGAAAAGCTTGGCTTGAGCGCAAGGGCGCATAACAGGGTTTTGAAGGTTGCGAGAACTATCGCAGACCTTGCCGGTGAAAGTGAAATTAAACCGGAGAATATTGCCGAAGCTATTATGTATCGTTCGCTTGACAGAAAGTTTTGGGCGTAAGCTATAGAATACTGCTTAATGACAAGGAGATGTAGATGTTTTGAAATTAAATATTGTGTTGGTTGAACCTGAAATTCCATCAAATACCGGCAATATTTCACGAAGTTGCAGCGTGACAGGTGCTTCGCTTCATCTGGTTCATCCGCTTGGATTTGATATAAGCGAAAAGCAGGTTCGGCGCGCAGGTTTGGATTATTGGTCTGAGCTTGATTTGCACGAGTATAACAGCTTTGATGAGGTAAAAGAGAAAAATCCGTACGGAAAGTTTTTCTACTGCTCGACAAAGGCGGCTCATGTGTATTCTGATGTGGATTATAAAAAGTGTGTTGAGAGCGGAGAAAAAATTGAAATATTTCTTGTTTTCGGTAAAGAGACAAAGGGACTGCCTGAAGACTTGCTTCGCGAAAACTATGATGACTGTATCAGAATACCTATGCGCGAGAACATGAGATCGCTTAATCTGTCAAATGCAGTCGCAATAATTGCATATGAGGTTCTGCGCCAGTTTGAGTTTGAAGGAATGCAGAACGAGGGAAGGCTGACTACTTAAAAAATAATTGCTTAAATCAAGGAGGAAAATATGATAAAATTTGTTGCAGACAGAGCTGCTGATATTGAAAAATCCGTAGCCGAAGAATTAGGTATTGAGATTTTACCGTTTATGGTTAGCTTTGGCGATGAAAGCCTTGTTGCCGGAAAAGATTTAGATGTATATGAGTTTTATGATAAAGTCAGAAACAGTGACGTTATCCCCAAAACAAGTCAGATGTCGCCTGAGGATTTGGAATCGGTTTTCCGCAGACTCGGTAAAGAGAATCAGATTATATACATATCAATTTCAGCAAAGGGAAGCGGTATTAACAATACGGCAAATATGATAGCAAAGCAGCTTATAGAAGAAGAGGGATTTGATATTACCGTTATTGATTCAACCATGTTTGCTATGGCTATTGGTGATCCTGTTATCGAGGCGGCAAAGATGGCGAAAAACGGCGCTGATAAAGACGAAATTATTGACTATTTAAAAAGCAGATATGCAAGTGATACGGCATATTTTGTGGTTGATGATTTGACGTTTTTGAAGAAGGGCGGAAGAATCAAGGCGACCACTATGGCTATAAGCAGTTTGCTTGATATTAAGCCGATTTTGAATATTAACGATGGTCTGGTTGAGGCTTTCAGAAAGGTCAGAGGACTCAAAAAAGCGATGTCGGTTCTTGTGGATTATGCAGCGGAGCGTATGGAAAACCCTGAGGAAAATGAAATTCTGATTTTGGACTCCGACGCACCGGATAAGGTTGAAATACTTGAAGAAATGCTGCGTGAAAAAATTAATCCAAAGGGCATTAAGTACAGTAAAATAGGTCCGGTTATAACTGCACACGCAGGACTTGGTCTTGTGGGTATATATTTTAAGCACAAAAAGCCTTATACTGAATACTCAAAATAAGCTGCGGGGTGATGGAATGTTTCTTGAAAATGATGAGATGAAGTTTGCAATATTATATACTTTAAAAGTATATAATCATCCTGTTTCGCTTGAGAAGCTTGCCCGTATTCTGACCTGGGACGAGGATGTAATGAGCTATTTTGACTTAACTATTCTTTTAAGCGAGCTGATTGAGGATAGTTTTATTGAGCGTTTGTATTATTTAAATGAAGAATGTGTCAGGTTAAGCTCGCGCGGAGAGGATACGGCGGAGTTTTTTTCCGAGCGCGTGCCGGGAAGCATAAGGCAGAGAATTAAGGAGACAGCTGACAGAGATAGCTTTGATGAAAAAACAAATCCGAATGCTGTTATTTCAGAGATTATACCGGTCGCACTTAACCGGTATATGGCCGAGCTTAAGATATTAGACGCCGGGACTTCAATTTTTGAACTCAGAATGGACGTCGGACGGAGAGCAGAGGCTGAGCGTGCCAAGGAAATACTTAAGTCAAAGTCTGAAGAAATATATGCTTATCTTTGTAAAATACTTGACGAGAGTGAATAATATTGGTATAATATTTGTTTAGTGAATTAATTGATAAAGAGGTATAATTATGCAGAAGTTAGGATTGAATGAAATACGCGAAAAGTTTCTCAGCTTTTTCGAATCAAAGGATTGTTTAAGACTTGACAGCTTTCCGCTTGTACCGAAGAACGATGCAAGTCTGCTGTTAATAAATTCGGGTATGGCGCCGCTTAAGCCATGGTTTACCGGCGCAGAGGTTCCGCCGAGAAAGAGGGTTACCACATGTCAGAAATGTATCAGAACAGGCGATATTGAAAACGTGGGAAAAACCGCGCGTCACGGCACATTCTTTGAGATGCTGGGCAACTTTTCTTTCGGAGATTACTTCAAGCATGAAGCTACAGCGTGGGCATGGGAGTTTTTCACCAAGGTTATGGAAATACCTGCTGAACGCCTTTATGTTTCTGTGTATGAAGAAGATGACGAGGCAAGAGATATCTGGGTGAACGAAGTAGGAGTTGATCCCACTCATATCGTAAAGCTCGGCAAGGAGGACAACTTCTGGGAGCATGGAACAGGACCGTGCGGTCCGTGCAGTGAGATATATTATGATCGCGGCGAGGAATACGGCTGCGGCAAGGAAACCTGTGGTGTGGGCTGTGACTGTGACCGCTTTATGGAAGTATGGAATCTTGTATTTACGCAGTTTGACAAGGATGAGGACGGCAATTATAATCCGCTGCCGAACCCGAATATTGATACCGGTATGGGTCTTGAAAGACTTGCTGTAGTTATGCAGGGGGTAGACAACCTGTTTGAGGTTGATACCGTTCAGGACGTAATGAAGCATATATGTTCTATTGCAAATCTTGAATATAAGAAGGACGAAAAAAAGGACGTTTCACTTCGTGTTATAACAGACCATATCAGAAGTACGGTTATGATGGTATCTGATGGTGTTATTCCGTCAAACGAGGGCAGAGGATATGTTTTAAGACGTCTTTTAAGACGCGCCGCAAGACACGGCAAACTGCTTAATATAGACAGACAGTTCCTGTTTGAGGTTGCCGACACGGTTATTAATTGTTCAAAGGACGCATATCCCGAGCTTGAGGAGAAGAGAGAGTATATCAAGAAGATTATCAAGAAGGAAGAGGAGCGTTTTGACGCTACGATTGATAATGGTCTTGTTGTGCTTAACGGCTACATTAATGACGCAAAGAAAGACGGCAGAAACAGCCTTAGCGGAGACGAGGCGTTCAAGCTGCATGACACATACGGATTCCCTCTTGACCTGACAATCGAAATGGCGGAGGAACAGGGGTTGTCGGTTGATGTTGACGGGTTTAATGCAGCGATGCAGGAGCAGAAAGAGGCAGCGAGAAACGCAAGAACAGACGGCTCCAGCTGGGATGCAGACGATGTTTATGAGTTTGAAATGGTTGAAGAACCTACCGAGTTTGTAGGATATGATAACAGGAATGCAAATGCGGTAAGCGAAATTCTTGGTATTGTTGCCGTAGGAGAGGTATCTTCTACAATTACGGCCGGTGAAAAAGGAATAATTGTCACCAAAAAAACGCCGTTCTATGCGGAAATGGGAGGTCAGGCAGGTGATATAGGTATCATTTACACCGATAAAGGTGATGAGGCTAAGGTTACCTATACCAAAAAGACGGGTGACGGTATTTATCTGCACGAGGTTGAAGTCACAAAGGGCGAGTTCAATCTTTCTGATAATGTAAATCTTGCTGTGGATTATCGTAACAGAATGTCAATTGCAAGAAACCACAGCGCGACGCATCTGCTGCACAAGGCTCTTAAGCAGAATTTAGGCTCACATGTTGCACAGGCAGGTTCGCTCGTGACGAATGACAGACTTCGTTTTGACTTCTCGCACTTTGAGGCTATGACGATTGAGCAGATTGCATCTGTTGAAGAAATGGTTAATACGGCAATACTTGACGCAATGCCTATAACGGTTCAGGAACTTCCGATAGACGAGGCCAAAAAACTGGGTGCAACCGCACAGTTTGGCGAGAAGTACGGAGATGTTGTAAGAGTTGTCTCAATGGGTGACTTCAGTATTGAGTTCTGCGGCGGTACGCACCTTAGCAATACGTCGCAGTGCGGTTTGTTTAAAATCATTTCCGAGAGCGGCGTTGCTGCGGGAGTAAGACGTATTGAAGCTGTTACAGGCAGAGGCGTGCTTGAATATATGCAGAATAATGATGCGCTTATCGAAAGAACGGCCGCTGCACTCAAAACAAATCTTGTTCACGAGATTGATAAAAAGGCCGAAAGTATAATAGCACAGGGACGTGAATTCGAAAAGAAGCTTGAAAGCTTTGCGGAAAAAATGGCGGTAATCAGAACTAATAATATTATGACGTCCATTAAGCACCTCGGAAAGGTTAATCTGCTGACTGCACAGGTTGACGGAGCGAGCGTACAGGAAATGAAGTCAATGGCTGACACAGCAAAGAGCAAAATGAAAAACGGAATTATTGTACTTGCCGCAAATACAGACGGTAAGATTACGTTTATTGCTATGGCGATGAAAGAGGCTGTTGAACAAGGTGTACACTGCGGTAAGATTATTAAGGAAATTACTGCAATAGCTGGCGGCCGCGGCGGCGGTAAGCCTGATATGGCGCAGGGCGGCGGACAAGATGCAAACAAGATTGACGATGCTTTGGCAAGAGTTGATGATATAGTTGCCGAACAGGTAAAGTAAAGAGAATAATAAAAGTATCAGGAAACGGAGTGATAAAAAGTGGATTGTTTGTTCTGTAAGATAATTGACGGTGAAGTCCCGTCAACAAAGGTATATGAAGATGAATATGTGTATGCTTTTTTGGACATTGAACCTCAGGCGCCTGTGCATATGATATTTGTGCCCAAACAGCACATTTCGTCAACAAATGAGATAAGCGCCGAAAACTCGGCGTATATCGGCAAGATTTATGAGGCGATAGCTAAAGTTGCAAAGGAAAAGGGCTTTGACAAGCCCGGTTATAGAGTAGTTAATAACTGTGGTGAGGACGGCGGTCAGACAGTAGGTCATTTGCATTTTCATGTGCTTGCAGGCCGAAATCTTCAGTGGCCGCCGGGCTAGCGTCGCAGCACCCTTCGCTGACCGCAAATACCGCAAGCGGTATTTGCTTAACGCTTCGGGGCTGCTCCTTTCAACTCAAAGCGCACGGCTTTGAGTTGTATTTTTGCTATGTTAGGAGAGAATATGAAACCTATAGTATTATTTTATAAAGTAAATCCGAGTAAGGTCAGCGCTCTAAGACCTATTCTGTCAATGATGGGTATTGGTATAAAATGTGTTGAAGATTACCAACTAAGTTGTGCGGTCGGCGCACTGGCATATCCCGATCTGTTTGAAAGTGAATGTGGGGCAAATGATAACGAAATAAAGCTTGATGGCTTTAATGAAGAATTCATGCTGCTATGCGGTGTTGACAGTGTTTCACTTGATAAAGTTCTGAATTTCATGAAGAAAAAGAAGATAAGCGTATCACTTAAAGCAATGCTGACGGAAACAAATAAGGACTGGAGCATGTCAAAATTGATCAGTGAAATTAAATCCGAGCGTGATGAAATAGCCAAAGCTGTGAAGGCTAACGGCAAGAAAACTAAATAATTCAAACAATTAAGCAATGGACTGCTGCGTTAATAATCGCAGCAGTTTTTGTTTTATATAAATTATAGTTTGTAAGTATTATTCGCCCACCCAATTGCGCTCGCCGCCTCCGC
>CAJKEB010000023.1 GCA_905198865.1 uncultured Eubacteriales bacterium | reverse complement strand
CCTGCCGTAGCTTGAAATATCGCCTTTTTCAAAGGCGATCGCATTAAACCGCCGAATTGCGGTTTACCAATTTAGATTTTTAAACCTTTTTCTAAAAGGTTTGTGTGCGTCAAACTATAATTTGTCAAAGTGGCGTTTTTTGCATATTCAACTTGTTGTCGAATATAATTTAGGTAAAAATATATTAGGGGTTGATTTTATGCAATATATGTCAAGAACTCTAAAGAACTTTTTGTCCATAGCGCTGAAGCCGGTCGGCTCAACAATGTACATATGGGGCGGCGGCTGGAATGAAGAGAACACCGGAGCAGGGAAAGACGCTATGCGTATCGGCGTCAGTTCGAAGTGGAAAGAATTCTTTGAATGTCAGACCTCGAAATACGATTTCAAAAATTATCTCAATCTCCGCCACTGCGGTCTGGACTGCAGCGGCTATGTTGGCTGGGTTATGTACAATTATATAAAATGCTCAGGAATAAAGAACGACAACTGCGGTTATGTATTCAAAGCCGGAAGCCAGGCGGAGAGATTTGCGGATATGGGTTTCGGTTCTTTTACAAAAAACACTGAAGTTAAAGACTATATGCTCGGTGATATAATGTCATCATCAAACCATGTGTATATCGTTATAGGCAGTTGTGAAGACGGCAGTCTTGTACTGCTCCATTCAAGTCCGCCGGGCGTTCAGATTTGTGGTACATGCTCAGCGGACGGAAGCCGGTTCAGCAGCGGCGTGTACCTGGCAAGAGCATATATGAACGCATACTATAACGAATGGTACCAAAAATTCGGATATCGTATACGCGATACTTCATACCTGACTGAATATTCTCAGTTCAGATGGAATTCCAATGATAAGAGCATAATGTGCGACCCTGACGGCTTGCTCTATATGTCAACATCAGAAGTTCTGGCATCATTATTCGATGATAATTCTACTGCAAATTATCTTAAACGCCCATAATTTTGAGTCGAACCTATGTAAATTTATGTAAAGATTGCTCAAATGTGCTGTCATTTACGTATTTCGCTTGACAATTCTTAAAATCCATTGTATAATTTGGAATTGTAATGTTACATTTGTGTTACAAACTGATTACAAATTAAGGAGCGAATAAAATTTTGAATTTAAATACAAACGAAAGAGCGTTAAACATTGCAAATACATCAGTGGTTAGAAAGGGCAGTGCCGCACTTAAAGCAATAATACCATTGATGCTTGCGGTTACTATAATATTCAGTTCGCTTTCCGGCTTTGCGGTGAGCATTTCTGCCAAAGGAGCCTTTGTGATGGACGCCGATACAGGCGAGGCGTTGTTTATACATAATGCGGACACTCCGGTTCCGCCGGCGAGCATGACAAAGGTGCTTGCTCTGTATGTTATCTACAGTCACATGGCAAGCGGTGAATTAAGCAAGGATACACAAATCCCGGTCGGCAGCGCGCTTGCTGCGTATTCGAGAAACCCCGGGTATTCAAACGTGTATTTAAGCGCCGGCGAGACCTACAGCCTTGACGAGCTTTTAAAGGCGATTTGTGTTGTGTCGGCAAATGCGGCAGTTATGGCTGTCGGCGATTATATCTGCGGCAGTGAGGAAAACTTTGTTGCCGAGATGAATTACTGGGTGAGCGTTTGGGGCGTTGACGGCTATTTTGTTGACTGTACGGGTGTTTCAAGTCAAAACAGAATCTCGCCGAGAGGTATGGCGACGGTTGCGGGCAAGCTTATAAGCGAGTACCCCGATGTTCTTAATTACACATCTCTTACATATCTGAACTTCCGCGGAGTTTCGTATTATCCGACTAACAAGATGCTTCCGGGCGGCGCATATGAATATGCCGGAGCGGACGGTTTAAAGACCGGTACCACCTCGGCTGCCGGCTGCTGCTTCACAGGTACGGCAACAAGAAACGGCAAGCGTCTTATATCGGTTGTTATGGGCGAGAGCAGTACAAACATGCGCTATGTCGATACGATTAAGATGATGGATTACTGCTGGGAGCTTTTGGCGGCAAGAGGCGACACATATGACGATGCGTATATTGACAACACACCAAAGGACTTTATTGTGGCAACAGATTTAAGATGCTTTATTAACGATTGGGAGATCCCGACGTTTATACACTACGGCAATGCTGAAAACGGGTATCAGGACTGTGCCGTTGTAATGCTTGACGATTTGAAGGATTACGGATTCGACGTATCGTATGACTTGGACAGCGATACGGTTACGGTTGTAAACAATGTCGATAAGGATCTGACAGCCGGACCGAATTACGGCGAGCAGGAGACATATGTAACCGATGAAAAGCTTGCGCTCAGCAACTGGGAGCCGGCAAAAATTCTGCTTAAGAACAGCTATGACGATCCGGGCGTTTATGCAGAGAGAACCTTTGATATTAACGGACGAGGAGCTATTTCGATTGATGAGCTCTGGCATATGGGAACAGTGGTCTGGAATCAAAAGTATAACCTGACTGTTGTTGTGACAAGATATTAGAATTAATTATACAAAATTACGGAACCGTGGCATAAGCCGCGGTTCCGTTTGTTTATATGATATTAAAGCTCGTGACGGTATACTTCCTCCGCAAGCTTTATAATCAACGCTTGCTTTGAAACACTACACTTATCAAAATAGTACACCATTTCTTCTTTCAAAGTGTTTGTCTTTGCTGTTTTTATGCTGTCCTGGGTTATATAGTCAAAGGATGTGCCAAGTGCTTCAACAATTTTTGCATAGGTTTCAAAACTGCCCTTGCGTTTGCCGATTTCTATACATGCCAAAAAGTTAGTGCTGATGTCAGCCTTTTCGGCAAGACTTTCCTGGGTCATTCCCTGCTTCATGCGCATTTCTTTAATTCTCGCTCCAATACGATAGTAATCCATCTGCTTCAACCGACTCTCTGCTTTTATTTTGTTCCGATATTCTAATTTTATCAAAAGCAGCAAATTAAATACATTGCCAATTTGTCAATGTTTCAATAACTATATTGATAAATAAACAAATAAAATGTATAATATTTGATAGATAATCAAAGATGATTTGATTATATGAAACTCACGCAAAATATAAGCAAACCAGTGTGTTGACAATTTGGAATATACCACAGCTTATAAACATAATTAATACTATTCCTATATCGAAGTCTTTCTTTAATGCGCATTAACTTATTTAATAATTGCTTAATTATGTATTATATGATATAATTGGATTTATAGGAGGATAATATTATGAGCTTAAATTCATTCCTTACTTCAGCAAAGTTTTTAATTGAGATACAAAATTACGATACAGCACTGTGTTTGCTATGTTGTGTAATTGATAGTTGTGCTAAGAAAAAATACCCATCAAAAGGGAATGCAGATAGGATTAAACTCTGGGTAAATGATAACATAGATGCAATATCATCACATGGGCTTCCTGCAATTTTTGGAAAAAATTGCAAGTTTTGTTTTGGACATGAAATAAAACATTTAAAAGCTAATGAAAATGGATATGCAGGAATTGAAGATATTATATATTACCTTATTAGATGTTGTCTGGTCCATGAATGTGATATTGACAGGCACATCATGTTAGTACCACAAAATGTTTTTACGTATACTAACAATAAAATTATTTTGCCACATACTTTATGTAATGGTTTGATATATGCTATTAGTCAAAATATAACGTAATACAAAAAGAAGGCGCCTCATAGTAGCGCTTTTTATTGAAAGGAGAAAATTTCATGCCGTATGTACCTATACCGAAAGACTTAAACGCGGTTAAAACAAAAGTAGCGTTTAAGCAAATTATATCATGCTCGTTATTATCTGTCGATTCTACTACTTCAGCAGCGGTTCTATTTCGTCTACGAAATCATCAAATAAGATACAATTTACATCAGCAAATCCATCGACATTCACAGCGTAAATATTTAACTCATTAGCCTTTCCGTTATTCAATAAGTATTTAACGCTATTGTCTTAAACTTCTACCTTACTCAATAAATTTTCATTTAATAAAATACTTCCGCAATCTTACATATATGCATAAATCAGTAATAAAAATGTTGCACAATCAGAAAATATCCGTTTTAAAAAATTCGTTTGTTAGTCAAATGTTAGTCAAAACACATAAAAATAATTTTTTGTTAAACATAACTAAATCCCCGAAAACGCAGTGTTTTCGGGGATTTTAAATGCCTTATACGGCGAAATTACTTAATAACTTCTGTAACAACGCCTGAACCTACTGTTCTACCACCCTCACGGATAGCGAACCGAAGTCCTTCTTCGATAGCGATTGTTGTTGTAAGCTTAACGTCCATTACAACGTTATCACCGGGCATACACATCTCTGTGCCTTCCGGAAGGTTAACAACGCCTGTAACGTCTGTTGTTCTGAAATAGAACTGCGGTCTGTAGTTTGTGAAGAACGGTGTGTGACGACCACCCTCGTCCTTAGTCAGAACGTAAACCTGACCCTTGAACTCTGTGTGAGGTGTGATTGTACCCGGCTTAGCCAAAACCTGTCCTCTTTCGATTTCATCACGTGCAACACCACGGAGCAGAGCACCGATGTTATCGCCTGCTTCAGCGTAGTCAAGAAGCTTTCTGAACATCTCGATACCTGTAACAACAACCTTACGTGTCTCGTCTGAAAGACCAACGATTTCAACTTCGTCGTTAAGGTTGAGCTGACCTCTCTCAACACGACCTGTAGCAACTGTACCACGACCTGTGATTGAGAAGATATCCTCGATAGGCATCAAGAACGGCAGATCGCTCTTTCTTTCCGGTGTCGGGATGTAGCTGTCAACAGCGTCCATAAGCTCGTGGATGCAAGCATACTCAGGAGCGTTCGGGTCTGTTGAAGCTGACTCGATAACCTGGAGAGCTGAACCCTTTACGATCGGGATATCATCACCCGGGAATTCATACTCTGTGAGCAGGTCTCTGATTTCCATCTCAACGAGCTCAAGAAGCTCTTCGTCATCAACCTGGTCAACCTTGTTCATGAATACGATGATGTAAGGTACGCCAACCTGACGTGAAAGAAGGATATGCTCTCTTGTCTGAGGCATAGGACCATCAGCAGCAGATACAACAAGGATAGCACCGTCCATCTGAGCAGCACCGGTGATCATGTTCTTTACGTAGTCAGCATGTCCCGGGCAGTCAACGTGAGCATAGTGACGATTATCTGTCTCATACTCAACGTGTGCTGTTGAAATTGTGATACCTCTTTCTCTCTCTTCCGGAGCCTTATCGATCATGTCATAAGCCTCATACTTAGCCTTACCATTCATAGCCAAAACCTTTGTGATAGCGGCTGTAAGAGTTGTCTTACCATGGTCAACGTGGCCGATTGTACCAATGTTAACATGGGGTTTGGTTCTTTCGTACTTTTCCTTTGCCATTTTACAATGACCTCCTTATGTTTATTCTTATAATAATTTTTACTTTTATTGGTAATTCTGGAATACAGAATTACTATATTATTGTACAATTAATTCTTGAAAAATTCAAGAGTTTTTTGTAAATTTTTTTGAAATCTTTTCGGAAAGCTTCGACTGAAAAATTATTATCGTCAGGAAATCAAGGAATTAGTCTTCCTTTGATCTCTCTTTAATAATCTTTTCAGCAATGCTCTTCGGCAATTCCTCAAAGTGGCTCGGCTCCATTGAATACTGACCGCGACCCTGAGTTCTTGAACGAAGCTCTGTTGCATAACCGAACATCTCTGAAAGCGGAACATTTGCTGTGATTTCCTGCGCACCTGTTCTTGCTTCCATACCCTGAATCTGTCCGCGGCGTGAGTTAAGGTCTCCGATAACATCACCCATGTATTCTTCAGGAACGTTAACTACAACCTTCATGATAGGCTCCATGATAACCGGATTACCCTTCTTGCAGCCGTCCTTGAATGCCATTGAACCGGCAATCTTAAACGCCATTTCGGAAGAGTCGACTTCATGGTAAGAACCGTCAACCAGTGTACACTTAACGTCTACAACCGGATAGCCGGCGAGAACACCTGTCTGCATTGCGCCCTGAATACCTGCGTCAACAGCAGGGATATATTCCTTAGGAATAGCACCGCCGACAATCTTGTTTTCAAAGACATATCCTGTACCAGGTTCGAGAGGCTCCATATCCATAACAACGTGACCGTACTGACCTTTACCACCCGACTGACGAGCGTATTTGTGGTCAACGTGTACAGCGCTTCTGATAGTCTCACGGTATGATACCTGCGGATTACCTACGTTAGCTTCTACCTTAAACTCACGGAGAAGTCTGTCAACGATAATCTCAAGGTGAAGCTCACCCATACCTGCGATGATGGTCTGACCTGTCTCATCGTCTGTATACGTTCTGAAGGTCGGATCCTCTTCAGCCAGCTTTGCGAGAGCTATACCCATCTTTTCCTGACCGGCTTTTGTCTTAGGCTCAATAGCAACACGAATAACCGGCTCCGGGAATTCCATAGATTCAAGAATGATAGGATGGTTTTCATCACAGAGTGTATCACCTGTTGTTGTGTTCTTAAGACCAACAGCAGCGGCAATATCACCTGCATAAACTGTCTCTATATCCTCTCTGTGGTTAGCGTGCATCTGAAGGATACGTCCGATTCTTTCTTTATTATCCTTAACTGAATTATAAACATGCGAACCGCTGTTGAGCGTACCCGAATATACTCTGAAGAAGCAGAGCTTACCTACAAACGGGTCGGTTGCAATCTTAAATGCCAAAGCTGCAAACGGCTCATCATCTGACGAATGTCTTACATCCTCATCCTCTGTTCTCGGGATAACACCCTTAATCGGAGGAACGTCAAGCGGTGACGGCATAAAGTCAACAACCGCGTCAAGCATGTTCTGAACGCCCTTGTTTCTGTATGAAGAACCGCAGAGTACCGGAACCATCTCGTTTGCGATAGTTGCCTTACGGATTGCCTTCTTGATTTCAGCTTCTGTAAGATCGCCCTCTTCGAGGTACTTATCCATCAAAGCTTCATCTGTTTCAGCAACAGACTCAAGAAGCGCTTCTCTGTACTCAGCAGCCTTGTCTGCCAAATCAGCAGGGATTTCTTCAACTCTCTCGTCCTGACCGAGTTCGTCGTAATAAACGTAAGCCTTCATCTGAATAAGGTCAATAAGACCCTTAAACTCGTCCTCAGCTCCGATAGGAAGCTGAATCGGAACAGCATTACATTTGAGACGCTCCTTCATCATGGCTACAACGTTATAAAAATCTGCGCCCATGATGTCCATCTTATTTACATATACCATTCTCGGTACCTGGTACTTATCAGCCTGCCTCCAAACGGTTTCAGACTGAGGCTCAACTCCGCCCTTTGCACAAAGAACCGTAACACTGCCGTCAAGTACACGGAGTGAACGCTCAACCTCAACTGTGAAGTCAACGTGTCCCGGTGTATCGATAATGTTAATTCTGTGATTCTTCCACTGTGCAGTGGTAGCGGCAGAAGTAATGGTAATACCACGTTCCTGCTCCTGCTCCATCCAGTCCATTGTTGCAGCACCTTCGTGTGTTTCACCAATCTTATGAACACGGCCTGTATAGAACAGAATACGCTCTGTGGTAGTAGTCTTACCGGCATCGATATGAGCCATGATGCCTATATTTCTGGTTTTCTCAAGTGAAAACGCTCTACCCATAACTTTTCTCCTTCCAACGCAGCAACATAGTGATCAGGAATTAGAATAATCCGTAATTCAATCATCATGGTCACTATACTACGTTAAATTTGTTGTTCTCCGCATCAAATGCGGATAAAATATTCAATAACTTACAACGCAAGATAATTCCTAACTTCACGTTTCAGCAGCAAATTTTGCTTAGATTTGCTGCTGCCCAATTTTACCTCACAAGCGCACTTCTTAGTAAGCGAGCACTACTTAGGTTATAGAATGACTTTATTTGCTTAGATAACCCAATTTTTAAGCCGTTTTGCAAAGAAATTTTGCTTAGATTTGTTGCTACCTAAATTTACCTCACGAGTGCACTTCTTAGTAAGCGAGCACTACTCAGGTTATAGAATGACTTTATTTGCTTCGGCAAATTTCATTCGTAAGGCATATACGCAATCAAAGATTGCGGTCATTACCAACGGAAGTTTGCGAATGCCTTATTCGCTTCTGCCATCTTGTGTGTATCTTCTTTCTTCTTAAATGCGCCACCTGTGCTGTTTGTGGCATCTATAAGCTCATTTGCGAGTCTTTCAGCCATGGTTCTTTCGCTGCGCTGTCTTGAATACTGAGTAATCCATCTCAGTCCCAAAGTCTGGCGTCTTTCAGGTCTGACCTCAATCGGAACCTGATAGTTTGCACCGCCGACACGGCGAGCCTTAACCTCTAAAACAGGCATTACGCTGTTCATTGCTTCTTCGAATACTTCAACAGGATCCTTTCCTGTCTTCTCTTTTATGATATCAAAAGCATCATAAACTATTCTCTGGGCAACACCCTTTTTTCCGTCGAGCATGATGTTGTTAATCAGGCGTGAAACAGTCTTGTTGTTATACACCGGATCAGGCAATACATCACGACGAGCAATATGACCTCTTCTTGGCACTTTCTTCCCCTCCTTCATTAGGTTTATTCACCATTAAGGTACTCAATGTTCTTTTTTAACACTGTCGTGCACATAGGTCATATATAAATCAAAATTCATTTATATAAACATATGCACACATTTTCAATTAGACTTTCTGATAGACCGGATTATTTAGGTCTCTTTGCGCCGTACTTGGATCTTGACTGTCTGCGAGCGTCCACACCCGATGTATCAAGTGTACCACGGATAATGTGATAACGTACACCAGGAAGGTCCTTAATACGTCCGCCGCGGATCATAACAACACTGTGTTCCTGAAGGTTATGACCGATACCGGGGATGTAAGCAGAAACTTCAATACCGTTTGTAAGACGTACTCTGGCAACCTTACGGAGCGCTGAGTTAGGCTTTTTAGGTGTCATTGTTCTAACTGAAGTACAAACACCTCTCTTCTGAGGAGAAGCCTGGTCTGTGGGACGCTTCTTGATGGTATTAACACCCTTCAAGAGAGCCGGAGCTGTTGACTTTTTCTCAACTGTTGCTCTTCCCTTTCTTACTAATTGGTTAAATGTTGGCAATATGTTCACCTCCATACATATAAAATATTTATAAAAACGCAAAATGCGATTTTATCAAAGTTAAAATATCTTGTCCGTCCAATCAATCTTCAAGCACTGCTGCGGCAGCGGTCGGAACATCAACACCGCACGCTTTGGCAAGCTCCTTACGTCCGGGAACACTCACGCATTTTATACCCGACAATGTGCAAAGCTCTCTGAGCGGTTCAATTACCTGAAAGTCAGCGTCCTCTGCAAGATATACAACAGATGCAGTGCCGGATTTAACTGCATTTTTGGTTTCTTTGATTCCAACAACCTTCTTTTTGTGTTTTAAACTTTCCATAAACAAAGCTCCAAACCAAATTCCTGTATTAAACTGACGCATATCATGCCAATTTAGCATTATTCATTACACGAACCATTTAATTATATCCGCAAAATCGCCATTTGTCAAGCGTTTTTTGGAATTTCTGAGCAATTTCCGTATTGACCTATAAAGTGTAAATTTTCTGTCACTGTTTTGGTTATTTTTATTTATTTATATTTATATTACATTTCGGAACCTCAAGGCTGTCTATAAGCCTTTTAATTCGCACTGAACCGATTATACTGACAACAAATCCTATCGCCAAGCCGAGCAGCACTGCTGCCGCAGATACTGACAGCACAGCCAAAGTCTGTGATTCATAAGGCGATTCGGTGATTACGCCGTATAATATCCGAAATACGTATGTGAGAAGTCCGTAGTGATTGATCAACCAAAACAGTCCCAATAACACAATACTGTAAATCAGTGCCGAAACAAAGAACTTTGACATTCGCTCCTTCTCAGGAAACACTATCGCCGCAGCCATACAGCCGAGAGGCAGTACAAATACTGTTACAATTGCTGCCGGCTCCCAGTTATAATTAAAATATGTAAATATCAATAATATATACAGATATACTGCGGTTAATATACCGCCGCAGATACCTCTGATTACCGCTCTGCCCATCAGTTATCCCCTTATTTAAAAAATACAGGGATGCAGTTTTAAACTTACAAAGCCATATCAGCCTTGACATCAGAATTGACATCGGTGTTGATATTAACGAAAGTTTTATTATCATACATCCCTGTGCTTATATTAAATTATAAATCTCTGCGTCTGAAGCTTAGTCACGCTCAGACCTGTCAGATGCACTTTCAGGCTTCGCAGACTCTTCAGTATCCTTCTCCTGCTCGGCGAGATACGCCTCCCATTCCTCACGGCTCTGGGGCTTGAATACGTTGTTTATAAGCTCTTCGGTCTCCTCGGGATCATACACATAGTACCACAAGTTGTTTGTGTACTCATACTCACCCGGAAGCTGATATGAAGTGATATCATCGAGATTAACGCTCATAAGCGCATTTAAGTTTTTAACTACCTCCGGAAGCGTCAGGTTTGTTCTCACATTATTCTTAACAACCTCAAAAACATCATCAATCTTTGACAAATACTGAGTGTTGAGCTTCTGCTTAATCAACTCCTTAATAAACTGCTGCTGCCAATACATACGACCTTCATCACCCATGACATACTCGCCCGGCGCGCTTCCGTCATTGTTATGGCGGAAACGAACAAAGTCATGCGCAAGCTGTCCCGTGAGATGCTGCTGTCCTGCTTCCAGATGGATATGCAGCCCCTGAACAGGATCGTCATAGTCCATGTCATACGGCACATTAAACTCTACGCCATCCACAGCCTCAATAACATCCATAAATCCATCAAAATCAACTGTCACAAAATAATGGATCGGCAAGCCCGTAATACTCTTGATTTTATTGATAAGCATATCCTCATTGCCCTCAGTTGTGCTGAGCTTAGACGGTAATGCGTCGAGTTCTTCCTGAGTGAGCTTCGGTGTGGCAGTCGGAGAGGGCTTGCTGCTGTCACGTTTGGGAGACGGAGACGGTGACGGCTTGGATTTTGTGTCAGTAAATCCCATTGTAGCGTTTATCTTCTGAGTCGTGCCGTTTATCTTAACCATTGTATCACGAGGTATGGATAATATGCTTACTCTGTTTGAATACCCGTCCAGAGACGCAAGCATAATAGTGTCGCTTCGGTATCCTCCGTCATCTACACCAATCAGCAAAACATTTACCATGCCGATATTACTGTCCACTTCATCAAGAGAAGTATAGCTCGTCTTGCTGTTTGTGAACGAAATGTTTGCCAATTTTTGCGATGCTAAAACTCCGCCAAATGTTGACACTGACAATGTAAGCACCGCAATTATCACTGCAACAACTTTAAACTTCCTGGTCATGTTTCATTTCCCTTCGTATAAATTCCCAACGTAATATTAATTATATATTCAAAACATATATGAAAAATTAATCTCAAGTTTCGACAAAATCCATAAACAGCATTATACCTCACGCAGCTTAAACATGTCAACAGCCTCCGCAAATTATTAATGAAAAGTTAACAAAGGTCATAAAATCCCACGTTTCGGAAAACGCCGCATGTTGTTTAATCCGAATAAACTATAACCCTGAAAATATCGCCCGCTCTGCCTGCCAGCACGGTTATATCATCTTTGGTATAAACCTTATATCCGTTTCCGCTCACGCACAAAAATCCCAAGGACTTTAAAACATTCATGTAATTTTGATCCGGGTCTGATTTGAGCGAATTAATATCATAGTTATAAACACAGCCGTTTATATCAGCCTCCTTAATTACCGAAACGACACTTACTCCGAAGCAAGCTCCGAAATCCGGCACCGTACCAAACTCCGGATAGTATATAACCGAAGAGGCTGAACTATATGCTATGTCAACTCTGTTCTCATCTTCGTTCCAGTTCACCTCACAGCCGAACACCTCTGACACGGCGCGCAACGGCACAAATGTCTTGTCGTTTGTAAGCTCCGGCACAACATCAAGAAAAACCGGACTTCCGTTTACGTACATTGTATCCATGCCGATGGCAAGAATAGCTGTCACATCGTCCTTTTCCGCTGTGACGCTCCATGTATCGCTGTCCCACTCAACAACAGCGTCAAGCGCCTCAAAGATGTCTCGCATAGGCACCATAACCCTTTCGCTTTTCATGTACGGGCTTGCCGAAAAATCCATGCGGTTTCTGCTTAAATACACCTTTATATTCTCATTTGCCGCGGCCGGGAGCGCCGCAAGGCACAGCAAAACAATTGTTATTATAATCGCGGTTAATTTCTCTCTCATTTTTCCTATCCTCTCGCCTTACTTCCAGAACATAACCGCATCGGACGGCATACGCCAGTCGCCTCTCGGAGACAGAGTAACAGAGCCGACCTTCGGACCGTCCGGAATACAGCTGCGCTTAAACTGATTGCTGAAAAATCTGCGGCAGAATACATCAAGCCATTTTTGTATCGTATCGGAATCAAACTCATCTGCGAACGCCTGATTTGCAAGGCGGAAAACCTTAGACTTTGTGAAGCCCAGACGTACAAAGTTATACAAAAAGAAGTCATGAAGTTCATACGGACCGACAATATCCTCTGTCTGCTGTGAAATCTTTCCGTCCTCAGGCGGTAACAGCTCAGGACTCACCGGCGTATCAAGTATATCATTCAGAACCGAACGCATTTCGTCCTTGCTTATATCCGCAACATATCTGACAAGATACCTGACCAGAGTTTTCGGTATTGAACAGTTCACGCCGTACATCGACATATGATCGCCATTATAAGTCGCCCAGCCCAGAGCAAGCTCGCTTAAATCTCCGGTGCCGATAACAATTCCGCCTCTTTCGTTGGCATAGTCCATCAAAACCTGAGTTCTCTCTCTTGCCTGAGAGTTTTCATATGTCACATTGTGATTATTTATATCCGCTCCGATGTCGGACATGTGCTGTATAACAGATTTGTTTATCGGTATTTCAACCAGTTCGGCGCCTATGCACTCAATCAGCTTTTTGGCATTGCTGAGCGTCCTGTCCGTTGTGCCGAAGCACGGCATAGTTATAGCCTTTATTCCGTCAAGCGGAAGATTCAGCATTCCGTATGCCTTGGCAGTGACAAGCAGGGCGAGTGTACTGTCAAGACCGCCCGATATTCCGATTGTTACTGTTTTGCAGCCGATATGCTGAAGACGCTTCTTAAGGCCGTTTGCCTGCATGGCAAATATCGACTCACAGCGTCTGCGCAGCGCTCTTTCGTCCTTCGGAACGAACGGGCGGGAGTCAAAGCTGCGCTCAAGATTTGTCTCTGTAATCTCAGTGTCAAAGTATATCTTCTGACAATCCGTATTGGATTCTCTGAAGGTTGTCATTCTTCTGCGCTCCAAGACTAACTTGTTTACGTCTATATCGCTGTATATAATACCATTTTCAAATAACTCGGACTCCTTGAGTTCGGTCCCGTTTTCACAGATTATTCTATGCCCCGAAAACACCATATCACTCGTGGATTCGCCGTCGCCGGCATTCGTGTACACATAGCCGCACACACAGCGGGCAGACTGCGACTTTACAAGGCTGCGTCTGTATTCCGCCTTTGCGATAACCTCATCGCCTGCGGAAAGGTTTAAAATAATTGTTGCGCCGTTTTCGGCAAGATTGCCGGACGGTGGGTTTATCACCCAAATATCCTCGCAAATCTCAATACCGACTTTAAGCTCCGGGAAATTGCGCGCACAAAAGATGAGCTTCGGACCGACAGGGTACTCAGTTCCGTTAATGAACAGCACTGTGTTTTCATCAAGCGTATTAAAATGACGAACCTCATAGAATTCTGAATAGTTCGGCAAATGGCTCTTTGTGACAAAGCCCAGTATACGGCCGCTCTTGATAACTGCCGCGGCATTATACAGCTTGCTTCCGACAGCCAAAGGCAAGCCGACAGCAATTAAAATATCCGTTTTGCTCGTCTTTTCCGCAATGTCAAACACTGCGTCAAGGGCGTTTTTGATAAGAGTGTCCTGAAGAAACAGGTCACCGCAGGTATATGCGGTAATGCAAAGCTCGGGAAACACAATGACCTTTGCTCCATGTTCAGCCGCTTCCGTTATCTGCTTTATAATCTGCTGCTTGTTATACTCAGTGTCTCCTACTTTAATAATCGGTGTTGCCGCCGCGCATTTTATAAATCCGTCTCTCATACTTCCGCCTCCGAGTCTGTAAATTTCTGTAAATATTTTTTGTCCTATCATTCCAAAATTATTTCTTATTATACCACATAAAAGTCTATTACTCAACAAAAACAAAAAATTTTATCTGAAAAAGGCGTGACACGCACAGGCACTGTATTCTAAATATAATAAATCTGTAAGACAAAAGTACTTACAGCTCTCGAGAGATAAATTTGGAAGGAGACAAAGAAAAATGCTTGGATTTGGAAACAAAAAGCAAAATTTAAATCAGCAGCAGCCATACAACATGGCGCAGCAGACAACAAACTCAAACAACGGCTATTCAAACGGACAAATTCCGCAGCAGATGCAGCAAAATGCACAGCCTCTGCCGCAGCAGCAGAATTCTCAGATGCCGCAGCAGGACGCGGGCAGACTTGAAGAGTACATAAACCGCAGAAATGCTGAAATTGACGCGCAGGTTCAAGAATTTATGCGCAAGAACCCCGGCTTTGATATGAGACGCGAAATTCAGAATCCGCAGTTCTGCAACTATGTATGGGGCAACGGTCTCAGCATTGAGGACGCATACTATCTCGTTCACAGAAACGACAAAGAGGACATGAATTCTTACGACATGAATCGCAGCCAAAGCCGAATTCCCGAAAAGAGAATCTCAGAAAACGGAACGGGCAGAAGCGGCGGCAGCGGCATAGTTAAAAAGAACCCGAAGGATTTGAGTGATGAGGAAATTGACGAAATTGTTAGACGCGTCAGAGACGGCGAAAAGATTTCGTTTTAAAAATTTATTTTAAGCAGGAGGAATTCAAATGAGTATTACATACAACACACAGACAACAACCACAAACAACACAGGTAATAATATCACGCCTGAGATGAAAGCGTATTATGACCGCCAGATGATCAGATTTGCACAGCCTAAGCTTGTGCATGCGCAGTTCGGTCAGAACAAGCCTATACCGAAAGGCTCGGGCAAGACGATTGAGTTCAGAAAGTTCAGTCCTCTGCCCAAGGCGCTCAAGCCGCTCTCTGAGGGTATAACCCCGAAGGGAAACCAGCTCAACGTAAGCACTGTTGAGTCTACTGTTGAACAGTATGGTGATTATGTCACACTGTCCGACATGCTCACACTGTCGGCTATCGACAATGTGATTGTTGAAACGCAGAACGTGCTTGCCGACCAGGCGGGCAGAACCCTCGATACGGTTATCCGTGAAAAGATAAATGCAGGAACCAACGTGCAGTACGGCAACGGCAAAGCTGACCGAAATGTTCTTGTCGGCGGAGATGCAGTATACGAGAATAACGACTACCTCACTGTTGCAGCAGTAAAGAGAGCCGTTGCAACGCTTAAGCGTAACAACACACAGCCCCTTAAGGACGGCTGTTATGTTGCTATCATTCACCCCGATGTTGCAAACGACCTGACTAATGACCCGGAATGGAAAGAGGTAAAGCAGAACGTTGACCCTAAGGATTGGTACAACGGAACAATCGGCAAAATTCACGGAGTTGTATTTGTTGAGTCAACCGAGGCAAAAATTTTCAGAGCTGCACCGCTGCGCAGTATCGATAATATTTCAACAGGCGACCCGGAAAGCCTGACTGTCGCAAAGGTAGACGGCAAGAAAATCACAGTTTGTGAGGAGATTGCTTCAGCGGACGCAACGGCGCTTGTGGGAAAATCCATACAGATAAACGGCTTTGATTACACAATTTCAGCCGCTGCCGCAGGCAACGCCGGCAAAGCTACGATTACCGTAACAGAAGCCCTTTCGGACACAGTTGTTGCTGACTCAATCATCTATCCGGCAGGCGCCGGCAAGGATGGCAGAAACATCTACTCGACCCTGTTTATCGGTCAGAACGCCTACGGCGTGACCAATATAACAGGCGGCGGGCTTGAAACCATAATCAAGCAGAAGGGTAGCGCCGGAACAGGCGACCCGCTCGACCAGAGAAGTACAGTCGGCTGGAAGGCAACTCAGACAGCAGAAATTCTCTCACCTGAATTTATGGTAAGAGTTGAAACAACCTGCAGCTATTAATCAATACTCAGCCGCAGCGGCAGCTGCTGCCGCTGCGGCGCAAGAACATACAGGAGGTACATATGGCTAACAAAACACAAAGTACAAACACAACAGATAATACGAATATAGAAAAGGAACTCGAAAGCTTCTATATGGAACCCGTTCCTTTAATGCTTGTGAAAGATAAATCACGCAAAAAGGACGACTTAACCGTAACCGTAAACGGCGTAAATTATCAGATTAAGAGAGGCGTGCCTGTCACCGTTCCCAGATGTGTCGCGCTCGCGGTTGAGCGAAGCCACAAACAGGAGCTTGCTGCAGAAGAATATATCGAGAGCCTTAAAGAAGTATAAGGCGGTGATTTCATGCTAATTATTGACGCAATCGATGCGGCGGACAAGCTCTCTCCGAACCATTTCACACTTGACGAAAAACTGATGTGGTGCAGCGAGGTGACTGCCGCGATACGCCGTGAAGTAAAAAAACAGTACGCAACTGTCGAAACTGTGATTACCTGCGCCGATGAAATTGAAATACCCGATGATATTTTACTTTCCGATATAGAAATGGTGTATATCGGCGGAATACCGATACAAAAATCGGACTTCCGTTCACTTCCATTTTTAAACAACGGCGAGCTTGTCAGGAACTTCGGCATTAATCTTACAACGCCTAAAATACTGCGGCTTGTATATCTTGATATCCCGCGTGAAATCAAAATTGTTTCTGTCAAAGGAAAATTCAACACGGACAGCGATTGTATATTCGGCCATGAATTGCCGTTTAACGAGAGCGACTGTATACTCTGCGCCAAGCTTGATGATATAGAAGACGAACCTGACTGGGAAACGGCAGTAAAGACTTATGTCATGTCAAACGACGGCGAAAAGATTATGCTCACAAATGATATTCTCACCCCGGAGACAGAGGCGTGTATTGCCCTCAAGCGTGTGATAGACGACGAGGCTGAAGCCGAGCCGCCTTATGACAGAATGTATATCGAATATATCCTTGCCAAAAGCGCGCTTTATCAGCACGACTATGACAGTTACGCAGCGCATATGACGCAGTATAACAACCTGTTTGATGAATTCAAACGGGACTATAAAACCAGAAATCCGCTTACCGATATGGCGGGATTTCGCAACTATTGGTAGGAGGTGTCTAAAATGTATCTTCCCATGACCGGAAGCAAAAGCATAGATAAAACAAAAAAGGTAGACGTATTGAACTTTTTCGGATATGACCAGAGGGATAAAATAGATGACCGCCAGATGTCGTCTATGTATAATATGTCCTCTGACTCTATACCCGCAATGGCGCCGAGGAAGCCGCGGCTTCACATATGCTCGGTTGACAATATAACCGCAATGTGCAAGCCCGAATATTCGCCCCGGGAGCTTAATGCGTTTACCGGTGTTGCCGGCGGGTATTTTTACTACAACGGTCAGGCAGTCACCAACATGAAGCTGTCGGATTCCGAGAAGTCAATCGCTGACTTTAACGGCAATATCTGCATTTTCCCCGACAAGGTTTACTACCGCTATCTCCCCGACCCAAACACGGGCGAAATAAAGTCGGAACTTCAGAAAATGGGAAAGTCCATTACCTTAAGCGATGTCAAAATGTACTCATATCTAAACAGTATCACAGGCGAATATACTGCGTATATACAAAAAAGCGGCGCCGGCTTTGACGATGTCTTTTCCGTGGGCGACAGCATAGTTATAAGCGGCTGTACAGACAAGCATAACAATACGGTAGTCATTGAAAACCGTCATGAGTATGCTGCATCCGACAGCATAGTCAGTGTTGTGGTAAACGAAGTGAGCGACTCAAAGCTGTCTCTGCTTATGTACACCAAAGACGGCAAGTTCGCTCTTTTCAACAACGCTACAAATACAACAGCGATTACGGCAGAAGTACGTATTCCTGATATGAATCATGTGTGCGTTCATAACAACAGGCTCTGGGGTACATCAGAAAACGGCGAATACATATATGCCTCAAAGCTTGGGAACTGCTTTAACTTTAATTCGTTCCAGGGGCTGAGTGATGACAGCTGGTTCAGCGAAATAGGCACTGAGGGCGGCTTCACCGGCATAACAAGCTATCGTACGGCAGTTGTTGCCTTCAAGCAAAATTATATCCATCATGTCTACGGTGACGCACCGACAAACTTTTCGATACCGAAGCAGACCTTCGGCGGAGCAATCGATGGCAGAAGCATTGTTGAAATAGGTGGCGTACTGTACTATATGGCAGCTGACGGGTTTTATGAATACACCGGCGGCGAACCGGAAAAGATAAGCGGCTGTATCAAAACATTATACAAAAGCTGTTCCGCCGGAACGGACGGAAAGCGGTATTATGCCTGCGCCGGAAAGACAGACGGCACAGTCGAGCTTTTGGTATTCGACACGGAATACGGAGTATGGCATAAGGAGGATAATACCGACTTCATAGCTTTTGTAAAGCACAACGAGTTTCTCTACGGAGCGACAAACAGCGATATGTATAAATTCGGCGGCGGAAACGAAGATGTAAGCTGGTGTGTGGTATCCAAAAAGTTCACCCTTGACGATATTGATTTCAAGGGCGTTAATGCGGTTTACATCAGAATGGAAGCGCCCGATAATACAAAAGTCGATGTTTATACCTCTTGTGACGAACAGGACTTTGTGCTTATGGGAGAAATTGAAGGCAGCGGCTTTCTCACTTACAGAGTTCCGGTCAGATTCGGAAAATGCGACAGCTTCAGAATCATGCTTGACGGCGTTGGTCATGCGGTGGTACACGACATGGAAATAGTAACATATACAGGAGGCAGAACAAATGTCAAACACACAAGATAAGTATATAAGCACATCGGCAATCAATTCCGCTAATACCGCAAAAGGAAACAGTGCCAAAACCGCCGTTCCGACAAGGTCGGACGGAACGGTCGGAATTCGTGCAACTCTGAACAACATGGGCATAAGCAATAACTTAATCGGCTATGATGAAGGCACCAAAACCGTTACTCTCGGCGGCAAAACGTTCATGAAGCCGTCTTATATTGACGAGGACGCAGGCGTATCTTATGCCACGCCTAAGGAAATCCAGAATAATCTCGTCAATTATTATTCGTCAAGCAGTAATCCCATCGTCAAAGTAACGGACGCATACGCAAACTATGCGGGACAATACGGTCTGTCTGCCGACGCTTTAAATTATGGCAACGGAACCGTCACTCTCGGCGGTATACCGCTCGACATTCTCTATATTGACGATGAGGGAAAATCATGGGCATTTAACAACAGCGTACAGAACTCAGTGAACTCATATATTGATTCGCTCGGCATATCTACACCGAACGAGTTGCTTGACTACTATAACCAAAAATACTTAACGCCTATAAACAGTCTTGCAAGAAGCATCAGAACCAGAGAGGACTTTGAATATGACCCCAACAGTGACCCGGTATATCAGGCGTATAAGAACCAATACCTCACTCAGGGAGCAAGAGCAAGCGAAAACGCAATGGCGGACTATGCCGCATTGACAGGAGGCTATGCAAACTCGGCTGCGGCTACTGCCGCGGCTCAGACACAGCAGTATTATATGACGCAGCTGACAAACCAGATACCGACGCTTGCTCAGGCGGCATACGAAAGGTATTCTGACAAGTACAATACCGATATTGAACTGCTTGAAAATATGATTGATTATTATGACGCTGCATATGATAACGCATACAGCGCAAACAATAAAACTATATACAATATCAACAACAGCTTTTCGAGCAATACAGACCGTGATAATACCGAATTTCAGAAATACTGGGAGAGCTTGTTTAATCAGCAAAAGTCGAAGAGCAATGAGCTGGATAATTATTGGACAAATCTGCAAAACAGCCAGGACTATCAATGGACCGACCTGCTTAATACCCAAAAATCAAATCAGAACATGGTTGATATTGAGGGCAGCAGACTTGATAATCTGCAAAAGCAGATTTATCTTGAGTATTACAGAGACCTTCTTCAGGCTGAGCTGACCGGCAGCAATCTCGACAACCGACTGACGGAAGAAAAGATAAACCAACTTATCCTTCAAAACATGTACGGCTTATAATAGTCAAAATAATTTATATCTTAAAAAGGCGGACGCAAAAATGCGTTCCGCCTTCTTAAAATTTTAATATTTAAGGTTTCAAATTAATTTAAATTGCATTAATATGATGATACACTAAAAAAACATTTTCGTCAAGTGTTTGAAATAGATTTGTAATAATTATTTTCAAAATGACGAAATATGTACATAAAAATATTAATTTTAGAATTATTGCCGAATTATTACATACGAAATCCTCTTATACATTCAAGATTGTTTATTTATGGTGCGGATATAAGTTTTCAAACGCTTTACAGTTGTATTAAATTGTAATAATATGTTAATTATTCGTTCATATTATAAAGAAACGAATTATGATAAAATGAATTTGCCTAAATTTTATTTATATCAGGCAAAATATCCGGTGTTGACTTTGGCATAAAAATATAATAATATTATTCATATAAAATTTCAGGAGGATGAATACGCATTATGAAAAAATTTAAAAACTCAAAAAAATTATTCAGAATTCTTTGTTTAAGCCTTACCGCCTTAGCGCTTATGGCTTTAACAGCGTGCGGCACCGGCAGCACAGCCTCAAAAACTAAACCCGAACCCACAATTACACCCGCACAGCAAAAAGCAACTTCTGAACCGATAGAGGTAACCGGCGAGCTTTCGCAAGGCTCCTGCAAAGTGTTGTTCACCATGAGCGATGGTCAAACCTTCACTGTGCAGTGTGAGCCTGAATATGCTCCGGAAACCGTTGAAAATTTCTTGCAGCTTGTAAGCTCCGGATTTTATGACGGTCTGACCTTTCACAGAATATTAGACGACTTTGTTGCACAGGGCGGCGATCCAAAAGGCAACGGCACAGGCGGAAGCGAAAACAAAATCCACGGCGAGTTTTCAAGAAACGGCTTTACACAGAACACTTTAAAGCACGAACGCGGAAGCGTTGCTATGGCTCGCTCAAATGACCCCAACTCAGCAAGCAGTCAGTTTTATATCTGTTATCAGGCGCTTCCGAGTCTTGACGGAAACTATGCCGTATTCGGTGAAGTAATCGACGGCATGGAAGTTATTGACGGATTCTTAAGCGTTAAACGTGACAGTTCAGGTATGCCAAGCACGCCTATTACGATTCAGACGGCTCAAATCATTGAATAACTGTAAGGTGATAATATGATTGAAAAGTACAGAGAATTCATGCAGGGCAGATACGGCTTTGACAAGCTCGGCATGTTTTTGCTTATCGCTGCATTTGTTATATCAATACTTTCACGGCTGCTTTGGCTGCCATGGCTGTATTTTCTGACGATAGCGCTTGATATAATTTTTATATACAGGTTCTTATCAAGAAAGGAATATGCCCGCAGACGCGAGAACCGCATATTTATGAAATGGTTTGATATAGTCAAGGATTACTTTCATAGAGATAGGCAGAATAATAACTATTATAAATGTCCGGTGTGCAAAACGAGGTTTTCGGTAAGTAAAACAGACAGCGGTGCGAATTATTCAAAAAAAGTAATATGCCCGAAATGCCGGAATGAATTTTGATTGCTTAAAATAAGGCGGCTGTGTTGTTAAATTAAAGTTTGACGAGCACAAACCTTTTAGGAAAAGGTTTGAAAATCTAAATTGGTAAACCGCAATTCGGCGGTTTAATGCAAGCATCGGTAGGCGAGCATTGTACCGCCTTTGCAAAAGGCGGTTTTCAAGCTACGGCAGGCTTGCTGTGACCGGACTTGCGTAGCAAGTGCGTATGCACTATTGCAATTATAGCATCTAAGTGTGTAAAGTCATTAATAGCCTTAGATATGCAATAACAAAGCAAGCACGTTAGGCGCGAAGGCGTCTGACCTCGTTAGAGGTCAATTAATATGATACATATAATATCATGCAAGCATGAGGCGGCTGCGCACCTGTGACCGAACCCGCAGGGTTCGTATGCGCCATATCAAGCGTTTTTACCTGAAGCAACTAAGGTCAATAACACACTAAATCGCCTTTGGCGAGGCGGCTGCGCACCTACGTGGCGGCAAGCCGCCCTACCGTAGTTTGCATTACCACCTTTCCGAATGTGGAGACACGATGGCGCTCGGGGCGGAGGCGGCGAGCGCAATAGGGTGGGCGAATAATTCACTCATAAACTATAATTTATGCGAAACAAATATGTCAGCTCATTACTTCAGGTCAATTTGTTTTTTTGTTATTTTTTGGTATTTTGCTATTTACAAATCTTTTTTTATGTGTTATAATAAGCTTGCGACTAGTAGAATTATTTATCAACTTTGGTGTACGTCTTGTTAAAAGCGTATGCTTTGATTTTCATACCAAAGTTGATATGAGCTAGTCGCATAGCAATCAAGGCTGCGTTTTTTCTGCGTAGCCAATTTATGGCTGCGCAGTTTTTTGTTGCGCAATATTTCAAGGAGGAATTAAAGTATGCAAAAAAAGATTGACAAGACAGGACGTATTGTAGTGCCAAAGCTGATACGCGATGAGGCAAGGATAAGTGACGGAGATGAGTTGGAAATATCATACAATAAGGATATAAACGCCATCTTATTGGGGTGTGTTGATAAAAAATGCAGTATATGCGGAAACAGTGAAAATTTGGAGGTTGTCAATGATACGCTGCTTTGTAAGGTTTGCGTTGATAAGATTAAGAATTTGTAATTAATAGGGGGCTCCTGCAATTAGTAATTCAAGAGCCCCTTGTTTTATGATGTAAATTATAGTTTGACGCGCAGAATCATTGCAAGCAAAGCTTGCAGCCGGAGACCGCCCATGCAATGGGCGGTAATGCAAACTGCGGTAGGGCGGCTTGCCGCCACGATAGGTGCGCAGTCGCCTCGCACTTGTGCGATATGAATGTGTAATCATATTAAATCGTCTTCGACGAGGCGGCTACTCGCCTCCGCAGCGGTCATAGACCGCTCTACCGAAGCTCGTTTTTCAGCCCTTTGCAAGGGCTGCTCTGCATTAAGCGGAAACACTTTAATCCATATAAAAGATTCCCCGGGGTCTTAGGGGCAGCGCCCCTAATAACGGCTTCCCCGGAGGGGAAGATGTTACCCGCCCGGGCTAGGCGGGCGGAACTGGGTCTGGCTTTATTAATTTAAACTATAATTTATATTCAAATGCGTTTACGGAAAAATTTACTTTAAATAGATTGATTATTAAATATGCGTATGGTATAATATTTCAGAATTTGGAAAATATATCTATGCCAAAAGTCAGGAGGAAAATATATGAAAAGAGTGGGAATTTTAACAAGCGGCGGCGACTGTCAGGGGCTTAACTCCGCAATCAGGAGCGTGGCAAAGGCGCTTTACGAACGTTTCGGCGAGGATATTGAAATATACGGTCTGCGTGACGGATACCACGGACTTATTGAAGGTGACTACAGAAAAATGGAGCCTCGTGATTTTTCGGGCATACTCAACGTCGGCGGAACCATTCTCGGAACCTCCCGCCAGCCTTTCAAGCGTATGCAGGACTTAGACGATAATAATATTTCAAAAGTCGAAAAGATGAAAAGCACATATAAGAAAATGAAGCTCGACTGTCTTGTTGTTCTGGGCGGAAACGGAACTCACAAGACCGCAAACCTCTTAAGCCAGGAGGGGCTTAACGTAATCGGACTTCCTAAAACTATTGACAACGATATTTGGGGTACTGATATGACCTTCGGATTTCACAGCGCGCTCAACGTTGCCACTGATGTTATTGACAGAATACACACAACCGCCACATCTCACGGCAGAGTGTTTATCGTTGAGGTGATGGGTCACAAGGTCGGCTGGCTGACGCTGTACGCCGGCCTCGCCGGCGGAGCCGATGTAATTCTTCTCCCGGAAATCCCGTATAACATCGACAGCGTTGTAGGGCTTCTCAAAAAGAGAGAGGCAATCGGAAAGAACTTTTCGATCATCGCAGTTGCCGAGGGCGCAATCTCGTGCGAAGAGGCAAAGATGAAGAAAAAGGAATTCAAGGCTCACCGCGCAGCGATGGTACAGCCTTCTATAGCATATCGCGTTGCGGATGAAATCCGTGAAAAGACAGGCAACTCCGAAATCCGCGTCTGCGTGCCGGGGCATTTCCAGAGGGGCGGAAGTCCGTGCCCTTACGATAGGGTATTCACAACCCGGCTCGGAACAAGCGCTGCACAGCTGATATATGAAGAAAAATACGGCTATATGGTTGCTCTGCGTAAAAACGAGATTGTTCCGGTACCGCTCAGCGAGGTTGCCGGCAAGCTCAAATGCGTACAGCCGGATTCGAACGAAGTAATCACAGGCCGTGAGCTCGGTATCTGTTTCGGCGACTAAACCTCGCCGAAGCTCAGACGTATGCTTCGGTTAATCAACGCGCTGAGTACCTGGCTCTCGGTGACCGACTTGGTTATACGGCCGTTGTCGTCCACCACATCGATTACGTAATACTTATTGCTGCTGATTCGGCGCAGAAACTGCCTTGCGGGAGTACGCGAATCCGTCGCAAGCCGCTCCGAACGGCACAGTCCCGAATTATGCAGCTTATTCTTGTGATAGAGTATCTCCTTCAGTGAAATGATGGATATATTTTTTTGCTCCGCGGACAGGCTTCCGAGCAGAAAAACGCCTATCATAATCAGCGAAAAGTTGAAGTCACTCACAAGCAGGAGGATTACCGCGAAAGCAATTATCACAGCAATCACAACCCGGCTTAGCCTTAAAACTATATTATACGCGCGTATCACGCCAAGCAGCTCCGACAGCAACGCCTTGACAACACGTCCTCCGTCAAGCGGCAGGGTCGGCATCAGGTTGAGCAGCATAAGCGAAAAGTTCACGTTTCGACCGTATTCGAGCCATTTCCTGAGTTCCTCACGCTGTACTAATCCCGGAAGATATTGAGCCGCCGCCCAGAAAATAAGCGCCAAAGCGCCGCTTGCGAGCGGGCCTGCAATCGCAACAAGCAGTTCGTTTTTCGGACTTCTGATAAATTCCACGCCGAGCCTGCCGCATATCCCGAACGGAAGCACCTCTATTCTTGCAACAGGAATATTAAGCCGCCTTGCGGCAAAAATATGCGTCAGCTCATGTATCAAAGCCGAACAATAGGCAATAGCAAACAGTTCAAAATATCCGCCGAGCCATGACGCAGCCGCCAGGAGCAAAAACAGCGGACTGACCCAGAATGCTCTGCCGAATTTAATAAACTTAAAGCTTTTCATCAGTGCGCACATCCCGAATTAAAATATATCGCTCCAAAATTCGATAACTCCGCTGCACCACTGCAAAAAACCGCTCCACGCCGCTGCGAAGTCAAACTCCCACCTCACAGCTCTGCCAAGCGCCACAAGGCAATTCCTGCCGAACTCAAAGCCGGATTTGTTAATCATAACGCAGGCGAATATAATAATTGCCGCCGCAGCGCACTGCTTGAGAAACAGCCTTCCTCTGCCGCTTGGCTTTGCATTGTCCTGCGCTTCTCTGTCATGTCGTCTGCGAATGCTATAGTTGCCAACGGGTTCAAGCTCATTGCCTCTGCCCGTAAGCCGTCTGCCCGAACGGTATGTATCATCAATCTCTCTGCTCATTTCATCACCCCCGCGAGTTTCAAAAGCGTACAAAACTAAACTATATCTAATTTATATTTTTTAATTCATTAAATATTCCGAGGTTTATATTACTTTAAGCCAACGCTGCAAAAAAATAAAAATTTTGAAAAAAACTATTGACAAGTACGGCTTTGCTGTGCTATAATAGCAAAGTCGCATGAGATGGAAAGACGATTATGCGGCAATTTAATAATTAAATACGGAGAGGTGTCCGAGTGGTTTAAGGAGCTAGTCTTGAAAACTAGTGATCCCGCGAGGGACCAAGGGTTCGAATCCCTTCCTCTCCGCCATTTTATTTTATAGTGAATTTAAACTTCACACGGAGGATTACTCAAGTGGTGAAGAGGCTCCCCTGCTAAGGGAGTAGGTCGCTAACGCGGCGCGAGGGTTCAAATCCCTTGTCCTCCGCCAAGAAAAAAGCACTTGCTTTTGCAAGTGCTTTTTTCAGTGAAATAAATCCAAAAGGATTTGTGAAATACCTATCGGTGTGAAATATGGATTTTCCATGTGAAGTGCCTGACGGCGTGAAAGGATTTATTTTATTTCACTTTCTGCGTAAGCAGAAAATTTCACAATACAATAGTATTATTTCACATACGAAGTATATTTCACTTGTTATAAATTAAAAGAGGTTCGTATGGCTGAATCAAAGCTTAGAGAACTATCAACTGATTAATATAACCGGTGCGG
>CAJKEB010000022.1 GCA_905198865.1 uncultured Eubacteriales bacterium | reverse complement strand
GTGGCAAAATCAAATTTTGGGTATTTTTTGACTGCACATATCTTGACAATTCCATACCTTTTATTTTCATGGCACTACCTCGCTAAGCTATAGAATGAATAGATTTAGGCTCCCTTTCGGAGAGAGCTGTCGCCAAAGGCAACGTATAGAGATTTGCGAAAATAAGTGTAAGACAGAACTCAAAAGAGTTATGCAGTCAGCTTATCAATAATTTGTTTATTTACTTTTTACTATTATCACGCTGTGCGGATATTCCGTCAAAAAAATCTTTGTAGTCAACACAAAATATCTGTTGCAGTCCCACTAAGTCACTGATAAATATATTGCCTCGCCCCATTTCAATTAAGGAATATGTGCTTCGGCTGATAGGAGAACCTAATAATTGAAGCTTGGTCACCGTCTGTTCTTGCGTCAGATTATTCTGCATTCTTATTTTCTTAAGATTATGACCAAATTTTTTATTTGTCAATAGTTTTTCCATGGTATACACCTCGAAGTTTGCTTATACCTATAAGAGTTATATGTATATTATGTCTTAAAATATTATTATATATGCTTATATACATAAGCAATAAGGAGAATTTTGCGGCTGCTCTCCGCCTGTTCCTGAGCGGAAATTCTTTGGTTTTTTGACAAAATTCACTTGTGATAATACACAAACCTCCGGTTTTGGAGTAAAATTTTGGAGATTTCGTGGATTTACTTTTCGGATTTTCCGGTTTATAATGTTGATTATATTTTTGAAAGGCGGGATTAATATATGGAATTTATAACGAATCTGGATTTCCTGATTCTTAATTTTATTCAGAACTGCATAAAATGCAGTTTTCTGGATTTTGTAATGCCATATATTACGAAGCTCGGAAACGGCGGTTTGCTTTGGATACTTATCGGCGGAATTCTTGCCGTAATTCCAAAGACCAGAAAATGCGGATTTTCGATACTGCTCGGTCTTTTGCTTTGCCTTATTGTCGGAAATATATGTATAAAGCCGTTTGTTGCAAGAGAACGGCCGTTCGGTTCCAATGCGGATATAGAACTGCTGATAGAAGCGCCGCGTGACTTTTCGTTTCCGTCAGGACATACGCTTTCGTCATTTGTTGTTGCCTTTATGATTTGGTTTGAGAATAAAAAAGCCGGAGCTTTTATGTTTGTGGTTGCCGGATTAATCGCGTTTTCAAGGTTATATCTGTATGTGCACTTCCCGACTGACGTTTTGGGCGGTATTGTTTTGGCTGTAATTATTTCTTATTTTGTAAAATTTGTTTTTATAGACAGATTATACCCTAAAATAGAAAATAAATATTTTATAAACAAAGATTAAAGACTTTATAATCAAAACGTAACAGAAATTTTATGAAATGATTAGGTTAAGTACATTAAAGTTTAGTTGTTTTTTTCGGGATAGTGTAATATAATTATAGGGATTTCATGTAGTTAATAAGGAGTTGAATTAGTTGGGAAAAAATATTGAGAAAAACGGTTTAAAGAGAAAAAGCGGAAGCAGCTTTGTCAAGGGCGCCCTTGTGCTGGGTGTTGCCAGTCTTATTGTCAAGCTGATAGGCGCAGGCTTTAAGATACCCATGACTTATCTGATTGACGATGACGGAATGGGACTGTTTAACGTTGCGTATCAGATTTATACGTTTATGTTTATTGTGGCAACCGCCGGTTTTCCTGCCGCTATTTCAAAGATGGTGGCGGAAAGTCTCGCAAGAGATGACGAGCGCGACGCAAAGAGAGTGTTTCAGACCTCGTTCTCGCTTTTGGTGGTAATCGGCCTTGTTGGCGGCGTGATACTGTTTACTTTTGCCCGTCAGCTTGCCAATCTGGTAGGTATGCCGGACGCAGAGCTGGGAATAAGAGCCATATCTCCGGCGGTGTTCTTTGTATCTATGGCATCGGCGCTCAGGGGATATTTTCAGGGCAGACAGAATATGTACCCCACTGCGTTTTCCGAGGTTATAGAGTCGACCGGAAAAATGGCGATCGGACTTCTTCTTGCAAGCCTGTTTATGGGCATGGCAATAAACCCCGCTCTTGATACGATTATTAATTTCGGAGCAAGAGTAATGCAGTCGGCGCATATGCAGAAGGTTTATGCCTCTGCCGGGGCAATATTCGGCGTTACTGTGGGAACCTTTCTGTCCGCCGGATTTTTGATTTGCGTATACTTATTTTTCTCATTTTCCGCACGGCGTTACGCCGCCAAGGCTGCGCCCATGACCGCAGCGGCTCAGAAGCTTAGACCTAAAAAGACAATCCTCAAGGAGCTGGTGGCAATAGCCATTCCTATAACAATCGGAGCGTCTGTTTCCAGTCTTACAACTCTTATAGATATGACAACAATAAGCCGCCGTCTGGTGGTTAACCCAGCCGTTTTTGACAAGTATGAATTTATGTTCAGAGAAGGAACGGAATTTGCAAAAAAGGCGCTTGAAGCCGGCTGGAGCGGCGCGGAGCTCAACGTTCAGAAGGCGACAAGTCTTTACGGCATGTATACCGGAAAGGCGCTTACTATGTTCAACCTTCCGCTGACGCTGATTGTGGCATTGGGTACAAGCATAGTCCCGGCGATTTCGTCGGCAATTGCCAGAAACAATAAGCTTGAAGCAAAGAGTATAACCGAAAGCGCAATCAGAATCGCACTGCTGTTCGGAATGCCCTGCGCTATCGGCATGTCGGTGCTGTCGAGCGGAGTGCTTAATCTTTTGTTCAGCACGGACAACGCAAAGACGGTGCTTGCTATTTTGTCAATCGCGATTATACCGGTGGCTGTTGTGCAGGTTACGAATGCAATTCTTCAGTCGTACGGAAAAATGTACTATCCGGTTATAAACATGCTGATAGGCGGTGCCGCAAAGGTAATATTCAACTTTTTGGCAATCCCTGTTCTGGGTATAGACGGCGCGCCGATAGGTACGTTTATCTGTTACTTAATAATCGCGGTTATCAACACGGTTCAGATTATCAGACTTGCAGACATAAAGTTCAGCTTTATGGACATAATTATAAAACCGCTTATTGCCGCCGCAGTGATGGGCGTCTGTGCATATTTCCTTGCGCGCGCTTTGCCGGCTTCAAGAATTATGACCTTGCTTGAGATTATGGTATGCGCGGTGATTTACGGAATAATGATTTTTGTCGTTCGTGCAGTGAAGCGCGAGGATGTGCTTAACCTGCCCAAGGGCGAGAAAATTGCGGGAATACTCGAAAGATTTAAACTGATAAAGTAGTGAGTTATTATACGAAATTATACGGAGGATAAGTGATGGAGTTTAAGGATAAAGACACAAAGTATAACTTTGACGACTTGGTTGAGATAGTTGAAATTCTCCGCGCTCCGGGCGGCTGTCCGTGGGACAGGGAACAGACTCACGAGAGCATAAAGCGCAATCTTGTCGAAGAAGGATACGAGCTGATTGAAGCCATTGACGGAGGAAAGCCTGAAAAGATAGCCGACGAGAGCGGTGATTTGCTGCTTCAGGTGGTGTTTCACGCAGTTATCGGCAAGGATAATAACGAATATGACATCAATGATGTGACCGACGCGATATGCCGAAAGCTCATACACCGCCATCCGCATGTCTTTGGCGACGTTGAGGTCTCCGGCAGCGGCGAAGTGCTTAAAAACTGGGATGCAATAAAGCGCGCGGACAGAGGACAGCAAATGATTGCGGACGAACTTCGGGGAGTGTCGAAGTATCTGCCGTCGCTTATGCGTGCGGAAAAAATACAGAAAAAAGCCGAAAAGGCAGGATATACAGATCCGCACACCATAGGAAATGCGGAAGCGGAGGCGGAGCAGTGCGGACAAATTCTGTTTGCAACGGTTCAGATGTGCCGCAGAAGCGGTGTTGACCCTGAGCTTGCGCTTGCGTCTTATACCGAAAAGTTCATAAAGGACTTTGAGGAATTTGAAAAACAGAAGCACGAAAAATAGGATATTTAAACGAAAGACAAGGAGTGATAAAATGCGGCTGGATAAGTTTTTAAAGGTTTCACGTATTATCAAGCGTCGTACGGTTGCCAACGAAGCCTGCGACGGTGCGCGTGTGTCGGTCAACGGCAGAACGGTAAAGGCTTCATATGACGTGAAGGTCGGCGACGAAATAACAGTAATGTTCGGCGAAAAGCCTCTTAAAATAAAAGTCCTGAATGTCAAAGAGACCGTCAAAAAGGACGAGGCAAGAGATTTGTATGAAATAATCGGGTAAATCTCAAGCCTTTTGCGTTTTACGAAGCCGTGCTTTAAACAATATTTATATTTATACAAATATTATTGTTGAATATTTTTCTGATATGTTGTATAATGATAATCGGAGATAATTTAAAGCACAGGGCATTTCAGGTGGTAAATTTGCTAAAATATGCTATTGATTGACAAGATTTATATGTTGGTTATGCTCAAAATATAGTCTTGATACAAAAATTGACTTGACAAAATAACTCAGCCGATGTATAATCACAGCATAGTCAGCAAAGGCGCTGTGAGTTATAAACTCGCAGTGCCTTTTATTTTTATCATTTAAGATTTGCTTATTAAACTGACATATTAAAAATGAAAGGAATGTTTTGTAATGGACAAGATGAATGAACTTTTCGGCAGTGCCGTATTTGAAGACTCTGTACAAAAAGTCAGACTTCCGGACAATATCTACAAGCAGCTCAGAAAGACCAAAGAAGAGGGTACGCCTCTTACGCGTGAGGTTGCGGACGTAGTTGCAAACGCAATGAAGGATTGGGCTGTTGAGAACGGCGTAACCCACTTTACCCACTGGTTCCAGCCGATGACCGGCGTTACAGCAGAGAAGCATGACAGCTTTATCCAGCCGGACGGTGTTGACAGTGTAATTATGGAGTTCAGCGGAAAGGAACTCATCAAGGGTGAGCCTGACGCGTCAAGCTTCCCGTCGGGCGGTCTGCGCTCAACGTTTGAGGCGAGAGGCTACACAGCTTGGGATCCGACGTCAAACGCTTTTATCAAGGACGGAATTCTCTGCATACCGACAGTATTCTGTTCGTACACGGGCGAAGCGCTTGATAAAAAGACGCCGCTTATGCGCTCAATGGAGGCGCTCAGTCAGTCGGCCGTTAAGGTTCTTCATCTTATCGGAGATAAAGATGTTAAGCGCGTAATAACAACCGTAGGCCCTGAGCAGGAGTACTTCCTGATTGACCGCAAGGTTGCGCTTAAGAGAAAGGATATTACATATACCGGCAGAACATTGTTCGGCTCGCCTGCTCCAAAGGGTCAGGAGCTTGACGATCATTATTTCGGTGTTGTAAAGAGAAGAGTTTCCGAATACATGAAGGAACTCGACGAGGAGCTCTGGAAGCTGGGTATTCTGGCAAAGACAAAGCATAACGAGGTTGCTCCGGCTCAGCATGAGCTTGCGCCTATCTTTACACAGGCAAACGTGGCTACAGACCACAACCAGCTTACCATGGAAATCATGAAGAAGGTTGCCGAGAAGCACGGCATGAAGTGTCTGCTTCATGAAAAGCCCTTTGAGGGAATTAACGGAAGCGGTAAGCATAACAACTGGTCAATCTCAACGGACTCGGGCGAGAATTTGCTCAAGCCGGGCAAGACGCCGCATGACAATCCGAGATTTCTGCTGTTCCTCAGCGCGGTAATCACTGCGGTTGACGAATATCAGGATTTGCTCAGATCATCTGTTGCAAGTGCAGGAAACGACCACAGACTCGGTGCAAACGAAGCTCCGCCGGCAATCATTTCTATGTTCCTCGGCGACGACCTTGAAGAGGTTCTTGAGTCAATCGAAGCCGGCAGCGCATTTGAGAATAAGAAAAAGCAGGTTATGGACTCAGGTATCGACGCTGTTCCTGATTTTGCAAAGGATACAACCGACAGAAACAGAACTTCGCCGTTCGCCTTCACGGGTAATAAGTTTGAGTTCAGAATGCCCGGTTCGGCGCTTTCAATCTCAGGCCCGAACTTTATACTGAACACAGCTGTTGCCGAAGTTTTGGACGGATTTGCCGAGAGACTTGAAAAGGCTGATGATGTAACGGCCGAGATTTACGAAATCGTAAAAGACACAATGAAGGAACACAAGAGAATTATCTTCAACGGCAACAACTATTCGGACGAGTGGGTTGTCGAAGCTGAAAAGAGAGGTCTCTGCAACCTTAAGAGTACACCTGAAGCTCTTCCGGCATTTATTACCGAAAAGAGTATTAATCTGTTCGTTAAGCACGGAATTCTCACAAAGGACGAAATGCTTTCACGTTACGAGATTAACCTTGAGAACTACAGCAAGGCTATCAATATCGAGGCTAAGACAACTATTGAAATGGCAAGACGTGATATTGCTCCGGCAGTTGCGAAGTATGTTAAGGATCTGAGCGATACCGTTATCGCAAAGAAGCAGGTCGGAAACATCACTTGTGCTTTTGAAGAACAGATTATCCCGAAGCTTTCAGACCTTGAAGCCGAGCTCTATACTCGTGTTGAAAAGCTTGACGCAAGCGTTAAAGAGGCACTTGATATGCCTGAGGGTCAGGAGCAGGCTACATTCTATCACGATACTGTTCTGGCAGATATGGACGCAGTCAGAGAGATCGCTGACGAGATGGAGAAGTACACGGCTGAAGAATACTGGCCGTTCCCGACATACGGCGATTTGCTCTTCTCAATTCAGGATTAATTAAAAATAAAAAGTAAATATTAATAATATTATTAAACGGACAACGGAGTCTGAGGCTTATTCTCAGACTCCGTTTTCTGTTAAATTGCAAATGCTGTCAGAAGCAATATTGACAGTAATAAAGGAGGAAAATAGTTATGGCAAATTTATCGGAATTAGTAGCAGGTGAGGTATTTCCTATCTGGTTTTTGATTGGTGCGGCGCTGGTGTTCTTTATGCAGGCCGGCTTTGCAATGGTAGAGGCAGGTTTCACAAGAGCTAAGAACTCAGGTAACATCATAATGAAGAACCTGATGGACTTCTGTATTGGTACCGTTGTATTTATCTTAATCGGTTTCGGGTTGCTTCTCGGTGAGGACGCTCTCGGCGGATTTTTGGGTTTGCCGACGCTCGGCATTTTCACTGATTATGCAAACTTTGACTGGTCAAACTTCGTGTTTAACCTGGTATTCTGTGCAACAACCGCAACAATCGTTTCGGGTGCTATGGCAGAGAGAACAAAGTTCTCGGCCTACTGTGCTTATTCGGCGGTTATTTCAGCTATTGTTTACCCGATTGAAGCACACTGGATCTGGGGCGGCGGCTGGCTTTCACAGCTTGGCTTCCACGATTTTGCCGGTTCGTGTGCAATACATATGGTCGGAGGAATTTCTGCATTGATCGGAGCCGCTATTCTCGGCGCTCGTATCGGTAAGTTCACAAAGGGCAAGGACGGAAAGATTAAGTCGCACGCATTTCCGGGACATAACATTGTTATAGGCGCTCTCGGCTGCTTTATCCTTTGGTTCGGCTGGTACGGATTTAACGGCGCTGCCGCTACATCGGGCGCTCAGCTCGCTTCAATTTTTCTTACAACAACCATCGCTCCGGCACTCGCAACAGTTACATGTATGATATTTACATGGATTAAGTACGGCAAGCCTGACGTTTCAATGTGTCTTAACGCGTCGCTTGCAGGTCTTGTTGCAATCACGGCAGGCTGTGATGTCACAGACGCATTCGGTGCATGTATTATAGGTATCGTTGCCGGTCTTTTGGTTGTATTCGGTGTATGGCTTCTTGACAACGTGCTTCACATAGATGACCCGGTTGGTGCTGTTGCGGTTCACTTTGTAAACGGTGTCTGGGGTACTCTTGCAGTAGGCTTGTTTGCTACAACAACAGCTCCTGCTTGTGAAATCAGCGGCTTGTTCTACGGCGGCGGCTTCTCACAGCTCGGCGTTCAGGCTTTGGGTGTGCTCACAGTATGCGCTTGGACAGCTGTCGCAATGACTGTATTCTATCTGATTATCAACAAGGTGATTGGACTTCGTGTATCTGCTGAGGAAGAAATCGGCGGTCTTGATGTATATGAGCATGGTATGGCGTCTGCATATGCTGACTTTATGCCTTCAACACTGGCTGTCAGCGAGGGTGCAGTAGCCCCTGAGGCTTCCGCGGCGGTTCCCGTACCAAAGGCTGTTCCTGTTGTTAAGGTTCCTGCGGAAGCGGGCGGCTCTGAAGCAAAGGCTGACGGTCACCCGATTACAAAGGTTACGGTTGTATGTAAGGAGTCTAAGTTTGAAGCTCTCAAGCATGAGCTTAATGAGGTTGGCGTAACAGGCATGACAGTATCTCACGTTCTCGGCTGCGGTATGCAGAAGGGCAGCAGCGAATACTACCGCGGCGTAGCGGTTGAAGCAACGCTCCTGCCGAAGATCAAGGTAGACATCGTAGTTTGCAGAGTTCCGGTTCAAGACGTAATCGGAGCAGCAACCAAGGCTCTGTATACAGGTCATATCGGCGACGGTAAGATTTTCGTATACGGCGTTCAGGATGTTGTTAAGGTTCGTACAGGCGAGACCGGTTACGACGCAATGACCGAAGACGGCGAGAACTGCTGATTGTAAAGAATATTATAAAAGGGAGTGGGCATTTTGCCCACTCCCCTTTTAATATAGAAAAATCCCCGCCGTAAAGGGCGGGGTTATAATTGCATAGCGTTTATTCCTTGCTAAGCTTATTCAAAAACAGCTTTGTTCGCTCATTCTTTGGATTATCAATAACTTCTTCCGGGGTTCCGGATTCCACTATCCTTCCGTCTGCCATAAATACGATTTTGTCGGCAACGTTACGCGCAAAGTCGATCTCATGAGTTACAATAACCATAGTGATATGCTTCTTTGCAAGGTCTTTGATAACCTTAAGAATTTCGCCCGTAAGCTCCGGGTCAAGCGCCGAAGTCGGTTCGTCAAAGAATAAAACCTTAGGGTTAAGAGCAAGAGCGCGGGCAATAGACACGCGCTGCTGCTGTCCGCCGGACAGCTCGCAGGGATAATTTGAGAGCTTCTCGCTGAGTCCCACGCGTGATAAGAGCTCTATTGCATCTGTCTCGATTTCTTTCATTATCTGAGCTTTATTCTGCTTATAATCCTCACGTTCCTTTGCGAGCAGGCTCGGCGCAAGCATTATGTTTTGGAGCGCAGTGTACTGCGGAAACAAATTGAACGACTGAAATACCAAGCCGAAGTTGAGCTGCTTTTTGCGCAGCTCTTTCGAGCTGATTTTTGCGTTTTCCGCCGCGTCAAATACAGTCTTGCCGTCAACGAGTATTTGTCCCTTAGACGCCGTTTCCAGAAAGTTGATACAGCGCAAAAGAGTGGTTTTACCGCTGCCTGATGAGCCGAGAACAGCAAGAATATCGCCCTTTTCCATCGAAAAGCTCACGCCCTTTAGCACTTCTGTTTTCCCGAAATTTTTATGTATGTCTTTTATTTCAAGAATAGGCATAAAATTTACCTCCTTGCCGTAATCAGTTTTTGTAATAATCAAGTTTTCTTTCTATGTAATTAAACAGTATCGTAAGCAAGCCGCAGAATATGAGGAAGAACAATCCCGTTGAGAACAGCGGACCGATAAGCCCCTGCTTCGTGAAACGTTCTGCACACATAATAACCTCGGCAACACCGACAATTCGTGCAAGAGATGTATCTTTTATAAGCGTCAGAACCTCGTTTCCCATTGGCGGAACGATGCGCTTTATTACCTGAAACAGGATTACTTTAAAAAACACCTGAACCTTTGTCATGCCGAGAACCTGACCCGCCTCGTACTGTCCGCGCGATATGCTTTCAATACCGCCTCTGTAGATTTCGGAAAAATACGCTGCGTAGTTTATAATAAACGCAATCAGCACCGCCGTCATACGTGAACGCATCGGAATATTCCAGAGCAGTCCGGGCGCATAAAGCACGACGAATATCTGAAGCATCAGCGGTGTACCGCGGATTATCCAGACAACAGTTTTGGTCAGCCACCTCAGCGGCTTAAAGCCTGACATGGAACCGAGCGTGACAATGAGACCGAGCGGGATTGCTGCAACAAGAGTGCAGGCGAAAATAATTAGATTAAGCCCGAATCCCGAAAACAGGGATTGGCATATCTCCTGAAGTTGACCCATAATCTCAACAACCTTTCAGCCCACTGTTTTTTTCACCGTGCTTATCCGTGGGCAGATGAGCCGGCAAGATATAATAACATAAATAGGCTGATTTCAAAACGATACCGTTTTGAAATCAGCCGTATTCTGTTAAAAGCCGATCAGTATAAAACTTTCGGTTTTTATTGTTTTAAAAGAAGATCCTGGAGCTTATACTTTTCAGCGATAGTCTTGAGAGTACCGTCCTCGTATAATTCCTTAATGATTTTATTAACTTCTTCTGTTGCGTCAGAACCCTTTCTGAACGCAACGCCGTATTCGTCAAGAGCAAATTCCTTGCCTGTTACAACAGTGAGGTCGGCATAGTCTGTGTCATCGCCGATAGAACCGATACTTGTAACATAGTCAACGATAGCGACATCCGATGTGCCTGAAGCTACGTCCATCAAAGCCTTTGCCTGTGAGTCAACGCCTGTGTACTTGCCTGCTGCAAAGAATTCATCACTCTGTGCGAGTTCTTCGCCTGTTGAGCCGGATTCGGCAACAATGCTTGCTCCGTCAACGCTTTCAGCAAACTTTTTGAGGTTTTCTTTATTAACAACCATAACCTGCTTATTGTTCATATAAGGGTTGGTTATCGACATGTTTTCTTTTCTCTCTTCAGTGATTGTCATTCCGTTCCAGATACAATCAATGTTTTTTGAGTTGAGTTCAACTTCTTTAGAATCCCAGTTGATTTCCTGGAAATCAGGCTCAACGCCGAGCTTTTTGCATACAGCTTTTGCAAACTCTGTCTCAAAGCCTGTGAGTTCGCCGTTTTCGTTGTAGTTCATCGGTGCAAACAGAGTGATACCGATTGACAACTTGCCCTTATTCTTGATGTACTCAAAATCGCTTGATTGTTCAGCTGCCTGGTTTGTGGCTGCGGTATTTCCAGATTTGTTTGAAGCTGTACCGCAGGCTGTAAGAACTGACATAGCCATAATTCCCACAAGAACAGCAGCTAAGAATTTTTTAAAACTCATTTTTATACCCCCATTGTTTAATATGAATTTAACATAATATCATTGTTGATATTATCACAGATAGACTCAAAAGTCAAGAAATTTAACTCGTGATATTCAGCGTTAATCAGCAGTCTTGCTTAAGCTGAATGCCGTATGCGTCGGTATTGATGTGACGGCACAGAATGAGTATGCCTTCAACAAAGCCCCATATACCGCCTATTCCGCACGTAATGACAGTAACTATAATCTGGATTACGGCTTTTGTCGTGAACCCAAGATAAAAGTTATGTACGCCGTATCCACCGAGAAGTATGCCGAGAATTCCGGCAAGAAGTCTTGACTTCGGCGCATATCCGGGCGGCGGAGTGTTCGGAACTGCATTATACTGATTGTAATTGTTTTGGCTTTGATTGGAACTGCCGGTGTTTTGGCTTGTATCAGCCGGAGCTCCGCAAACCGGGCAGTACGACTCGCTGCCGTTAAGCTGCTGACCGCACTTTACACATACTTTCATAGAAATAACCCCCTTTTTTATATTATTATATATTTAATAAATTTCTCACTATTCCCCATGTAATAAAGCATACCGCCATACATTCCAGAATTATAACGGCAATCTGCGGAATTTTCTTTTTGTATATACGCGCATATGGAAAGTAAATACATATATACAAAAGAACAGCCATTTCGGGAATAAACATATAGTTATACCGGATTGATTTCAAAAAATCGCCGTGCATAAGTGATAAAACAGCTCGGGTATTGCCGCAGCCCGGACAGCGCAGCCCGGTCAGGGCGTTAAACAAGCAAAAGAGGCGCAGTCCGCAGAATTCTATTGCTGCGTACAGAGCTGTTCCTATTATACATAAGCCCCCGTAAACACAGAGAAGCTTTGCCAAACGCGTCATTATTTATCACCGCTTACAGTATATCACAACAGATATAAAATTTCAATCTATATTTTTGAGCGGAAATAAAATGCCGAAATAAAAAATTTTGTCTTGTATCATCGAAAATTTAATGCTATAATCAATATTATATTATGATTATGAGGTACAGTGATGCTTAGAAAAAAGTTTATATATAAGACCGTGACGGTATTTGTATCAGTTGCAGTTTTGGTAATGGTCATTTTTGAACTGGCAACCCTTTTTTGTATAACGAACAATTATGAGACAAAGTTTTTAAGCGATGCTCAGCAGGCGATACAAAACGGTTTTGCCGAAAATCTTCAGTCTGTGATGAATTCATCAAAAAGAGAGTTTATCAAGCAGTATGAGCTTGAAAATCTGATTTCGTCGTATTCGAGCGACTTAGGTCTAAGCAGCGGCAGGAAGTGCTATATTCTGTCTGCGCCGAGCGGCGGTATAATCGCACCGGTCAGCGCTTCGCCCGAAACGTTTGAAAAGACGTCAAATCTTAGCAATGCGCTTGATCGGAAAACCGTAGGCAGTGATAAGACCTACAAAATGGATTACGCAGATTTTGCTTATTACGTTAAGTCGCAGAACGAAACAGCCGCTGACGGATATGTAATTTATGTCAGAGATAACAAGAATAATCTGCGCTCGGTTATATATAATCAGTTGTGGATTTTCCTTTGGCTGTTCCTTGCCGGGGCGGCAGCTTCGGTGATAGCCGCGGTGTCTATATCTAAGTCAGTGACCGTACCGCTTCGAAAGCTCTCAAGGCGTGCGGATAGCTTTGCGAGAGGCGTATACGACCTACAGTCCGAAACAACTCGTGAAGATGAAATAGGTTCGCTGATTCACGCCTTCAATCATATGGGCAGCGTAATGAGCCGCAGTATAAGTCAGATAAGCGCCGAAAAGCATAAGGTAGACGTAATCATGGAGCACATCACAAGCGGAATTATGGCGTTTGATACTGACCAGAAGCTTATACATATCAACCCTGCGGCAAGAGAAATGTTTGATATTAACGATGATGAAACGCCGATGTTTGATTCGTTTTTCAAAGAACTCAACGCCGGTGTTTGTATGGCGGAATTCTTGTATCTTGACAAGTATTCAACCGAAATTCGGGACATTACCATGGAGGGCAGCAGGCATATAAGGATTTATTTTGTGCCGTTTAAGATGGACAACGACAGAACTGCCGGCGTAGTATGCGTTTTTGAGGACTTTACCGAGCAGTTCAACCTTGAGGTTGCGAGACGTGAATTTGTTGCAGAGGTGTCGCACGAACTCAAAACGCCGTTGTTTATTATCAAAACCCACACCGAGACTCTGCTCAACGGATATATGGACGATAAAAAGATGGCGAGAAAGTTCCTGACGACAATCGAGACAGAAGCCGACAAGATGACCGCGCTTGTGAGAAACCTTCTCGACCTTTCAAAGTTTGACGTTCAGAAATTTGAGATGAAGAAGGAAGTCTTTTCAATAGACCAAATGCTGAGGGGAATTGTCGGGCGTTTCGCTCTTGAAGCCGAGATTGAGGACATCGAACTTAATTATATGCCCGTGAACGAGCTGCCGCAGATGTATGCGGACCCTGAACAGATAGAGCGCGCGATAGTGAATATTGTATCAAATGCGATTAAGTACGGCGAAAAAGGCGGGCATGTAAATGTTGCCGCAGGAAGCATGTACAATGAGGTATATATAAAGGTCGAGGACGACGGCCGCGGAATACCAAAAGCCGACCTTGAACACGTATTTGACAGGTTTTTCAGAGTAGACAGGGCAAGAACGCGTGAAAAGGGCGGAACAGGTCTCGGACTCTCTATTGCAAAGGAGATTATCGAAAGTCACGGCGGAAGTATTGTCATCGAAAGTGAATACGGAAAGTTCACCAGAGTGACAATAAACCTCCCCACCGCAAATGTGGATTAAAAGGCAAAGCAGTTGCTTTGTTAAATTATAGTTTAATTGACTAAAGCCTAGCCCAGTTCCGCCCGCCAGACCCGGGCGGGTAACATCTTCCCCTCCGGGGAAGCCGTTATTAGGGGCGCTGCCCCTAAAACCCCGTAGTCAGGGGTATTAGGGGATGAAATCCCCTAAATCGCGTCTCCTGTAAGGAGACAAGATAGAGCGCTCGGGGCGGAGGCGGCGAGCGCAACTGGGTGGGCGAACTCCTCGTCAAACTATAATTTGTATTAAAAAAACAAGGGCTGCTGCATTATTAATGCGGCAGCTCCTTAAATTATAGCAATATTATTTCTTTTGTGTAAGTGCAAACACATCTTTTGACTTGCCGATTACCACAAGGTGATCCTCCGGACTGAATACATAATCGGGACTTGGCAAAGGCTTAAGCTGATTGCCGTGCTTTATTCCGATTATATTTACCGAGTATTTCCGTCTTATGTCCAGAGAGAAGATACTCTTGCCAATCCATGACGGAACCACCTGTATTTCATATATTGAGTATTCGCTTGTCAGCTTGATAAAGTCAAAAATATTACCGGCATTGTAACGCATGGCGAGCTTCTCTGCAACCTCGCGTTCGGGATATACAACCTCGTTCGCGCCGACAAGACGGAGAAATTTAGCCTGTCTGTCCTCGCGCGCCTTTGAAATAATATACGAAGCGCCGAGTTCTTTAAGCATTGACGTTATTTCAAGCGAAGCCTGGAAGTCCTCGCCGATTGCAACAAAGCATATGTCAAAGTTGTTAACACCGATGGCTCTTAATACGCTTTCGTTTCTGCAATCACCGATCTGTGAGTCGGTAAACATAGACGAATACTGTTCAATGGTTCGGTCATCTTTGTCAACAATCATTACGTCGTTTCCCAGTTCAAGCATTTTTGTTGCAAAATGCTTGCCCAGACGCCCCATGCCAATTACCAGTATAGATTTCATAAAAAAACCTCCAGTTATTTATATTCAAAAAATATGGTTCAGTTCAAAATATTATTTCTTTCTAACCGATTAATATATCCTCGGTTGGCCTCATAAGGGCAACCTGTCTGCGCTTTTCGGCAAGAACAAGCATAAGCGATAAGCCGCCTACTCTGCCGGCATACATAAGAATAATAAGTATCGCCTGTGAAACAACACTGAGCGAAGAAGTTATACCGGTTGACAGACCGACTGTTCCTATTGCCGAGCTCACCTCAAACAGAATTTGTTTCATTGAATACGGTTCAATCGCACAGATAAACAAGGTTGAGACAACAACGGCGGTGAGATAAACGGAACAAATTGCGCTTGCCTGACGCAGAGTGTTTTCGCTGAGTCTGCGCTTAAATATTTCAACATGACTGTCATGCCGTGCCGATGCTATGGTTGTCAAAAGCATTACTACAACAGTCGTGGTTTTTATACCGCCGGCTGTCGAACCCGGACTTCCGCCGATAAGCATAAGAACCGTTGTCAGCAGATTTCCGCTTTCGGACAGCGTGGAGAGGTCAACCGTGTTGAACCCGGCAGTTCGCGGCGTGACCGCCTGAAACAGAGCGTGAAGCCACTTGTTTTGCAGTGACATTCCGGCAAAGCTTTTGTTCTGTTCAAAGATAAAGAACAAAATGGTTGAAACAACAACCAAGGCGGCAGACGCTGTCAGAACTATTTTTGTATGAAGCGAATACTTGTGGTAGTTAAACCCCGAACTAAAAATATTGCTCCATACCATAAAGCCCAGTCCGCCGATCAAAATAAGTCCGCACAGTGTCAGATTAACGAGGATATCGTTCTGATAGTGCATAATCGAGGAGCCGGGCTCAAACCGCCCCATAAGGTCAAATCCGGCATTGCAGAATGCCGAAACAGAATGGAAAACCGCATTATATAATCCTGTGCCGAACCCCATATCAGGGCAAAACCTCAGCGCAAGCAGTATAGCTCCGACGGATTCAAAGAAAAACGTACCGTAAACAAGCCTCTTGACAAGCTGTATCATACCGCTGAGCTTAGTATTGCCGGCGGACTGCATTATCAGCTTTCTTTCGTGCAGACTGATGCGCCGTCCCATGAATATTGAAACAATGGTAATAAGCGACATGAACCCTATACCGCCGATTTGTATCATGGCTAAAATCACAATTTGACCGAAAATCGACCAATGCGAGTAAGTGTCATAAAGTACAAGTCCGGTGACGCAGGTTGCGCTTGTCGCCGTGAAAAACGAATTGAAAAACGGAGTCCACTCATGCGATTTCGAAGAAACCGGGAGACACAGCAGTGCTGCGCCGGCAAAAATGATTATCAGAAATCCGAAAGCGATTACCCGTGTATAGGTCGCTTTCGGTTTTCGGACGGTATTGTCGGATCCGTCTCCGCGATCAGATGATAGCATAAATTTGCACCTCCATAAAATACTGCCGGTTAATCATACTAAAACTTGTCGGCGCTCAGGAAAAACTCGCAGCCCAGAGGGGCAACATCTATTTCAAGAATATTGTCCCGGATGGGTTTGATTTCGGTTTTGCCTATACCGTGCGAGAAAAATGAAAAGTCGCCGAATTCAGACAAGTCTATATCCACATGCCGTCTTTCAAAGCTGCGGTTTATTGCACAAACGGCAAACGAGTCCTCCGCTCTGTTGCCGAACGCGTCTTTGCCGCCGCTTATGTATCTCGCGTATACGAACAAGTCGTTAAGAGCATAAAGGGTCTTGTACTCGCCGAGCTTAAGGCAGGTCAGGCTGTTTCTGAGATTGCCGAGCTCAGTGTACCACTGTCTTAAATCGGAGTCAACGGCACGCCACGGATATGTTCCCCTGTTAAACGGGTCGCTTCCGCCCTGCATTCCTACTTCATCTCCATAGTATATACACGGTACGCCCACATATGTCATCTGTACAAATGACAGCATCTTTATTCTGTAAGTAGCAAGCTCCTCGTTCCCTGAGGACAGCTTTTGAGTTCCGCAGTCGTTTGACAGTCCGCCCATTATCGTCTTAATTCTGACTGTGTCATGAGTTCCTATAATATTCATAAGAGCATACAGCGTCTCTTTTGGATAGTTCTCCATTATTGACATCATTTTGGCGTTGAGTGTCTCTGCGTCTATTGAGCCTAAGATAAAGGCAATCATGTTATCCTTAAACGGATAGTTCATTACACTGTCGAGTTCGTGACCGAACAGGTATTTTCTCGGGACACTGTAAGCCACCTTGTTTGAGGCGTCCTCCCAAACTTCGCCTATTATAACGGCGTCGGGATCCTTTTCCTTGACTTCCTTACGCAGTATTTGAATAAACTCATCCGGAAGCTCATCAGCCACGTCAAGTCTCCAGCCGCTTGCGCCCCTGCCGATCCATGTCTTTACGACAGAATCATTGTCTCTTAAAATATAGTCGAGATATGACGGGGTCATTTCGTTTACGTTCGGCAGATTGCTGCAGCCCCACCAGCTTTCATAGTTCGGGAAGTTGGTGAATTGATACCATTCTCTGTAAGGACTTTGCGGATTCTGATACGCTCCGACACCGCTGCCGTAGCTTCCGTATTTGTTGAAGTAAATACTGTCTGCGCCCGTATGACTGAACACGCCGTCAAGAATAATGCGGATTCCGAGCTTTTTCGCCTCATGGCACAAGTCCGAAAAGATTTCGTTTGTACCGAACATCGGGTCGATATTTTTATAATCCGCAGTGTCATATTTATGGTTTGAGTAAGCGTCAAATATCGGGTTTAAATATATCACCCCGACGCCCAGGCTCTTGAGATACGGCAGCTTTTGGATTATACCCTTCAGGTTTCCGCCGTAAAAGTCGTTGCAAGCAGGACCCATTTCGTAGGGATGCTTGTTAAACGAAATTGCTTCGTACCAGTCGTTGTGAATAACGTATTCGTTGCGTTTCTTGGGTATGGCATGGTTTGTATCCGTATGGTCGCCGTAAAATCTGTCGGTGAAGATTTGATACATTATATTTCCCTTGAACCAATCGGGAGTTTTATAATCCTTGTCATAGACCGTTATCTGGTAACTGTGCGTCATAGGGTCGGCAGTGGTAGTGCCTACGCCTCCGAGAGATTCCGGATTATTTGTGTAATATACAGTACCGTTCTCGGTTTCGATAATAAAATAATACCAGATTAAGGCACCCTCAGACGGCATTTTGATTTTTGCCGTATACAGCACAGACGTATCTCCCGTACTGCCGGAGCTTTCGGCCGGGTTGGATAAATCAGACAAATCTGACAAATCCGCCGAATCTGCTGAATTTACAGGAACGACCGGGTCGTCAGAAAAAGTTAAATCAGCCGAAGAAGCTGTCTTGGCTGTTGGTTTTATCTTTTTGCCGCCGGCGGACATATCGTAAAACGTCTCTTCGTTATCGACCCATATCCGCACGCGAATGTTTTTTATAACTTCAGAGTCAGGAATAACCTTAAGTCCCAGTCTGACAATACTGTCGGTCGGAACCGCTCCGAAAGGCTTTCTGTAAACACTGTCATGTGAGTTATGAAAAAGCTGCATATTTAAATTCCTCCATAAAATTTCACCCACAGTATTATACACCCAATAATATTAAATTGCAAATACAATAATATAACATTTGCAAGTCTTGTGAGTATGTGATATAATTACAGAAAAAACTGCGGAGGATTTATGAAATATATTATATTTGATATGGACGGAGTTCTGGTCAACTCCGAGCCGGTAATAATGCAGGCGGCTGCGGACGCACTGAAAAGCGGCGGGATTAAGGGTGGTCGCGAGGACTTTATACCGTACATAGGCTCAGGCGAAGAAAACTTCATTATAGGCCCGTGTACAAATCAGGGTAAGCCTGAGCTGATAGATGAGCTCATGGAAAGAATGTTTAAGAACTTTGAGGACAATATCGGCGATATGCAGGTGTTTCCATCGGCTAAGCCGCTCATTGACGAGCTTAAGAAAAGAGGATATATACTGGCTCTGGTAAGCAGCGCGGCAAAAAGAAAGCTCATAGCGTCACTTAAGGCTGCCGGTATACAGCCGGAGAGCTTTGAGGTCATACTCTCCGGCAGCGACGTTACCGAAAAGAAGCCGTCGCCTGTGCCGTATCTTCTGGCTGCGGAGCGGCTCTGCGCCAATCCAAAAGAATGTATGGTTATAGAAGACGCAATCAGCGGAGTGAAGTCGGCAAAAGCTGCCGGCATGAGATGCTTCGGCGTGACCACGTCTTTTTCGGGAAGTGAGCTTAAATCTGCGGGAGCAGATTTTGTTGAAGATGATATTATAAAGGCTCTGGACTGTCTGGATTAAAGAAAGCAGGAAACAATATGCTAAACGTAATATATGGAGACGCGTCGGCTGACAGGCACGGCGCTCTGTTTGACAAGCTGAAACAGAATATATCCGCCGGAATCAAGTCGTTTGTTCTTGTGCCGGAACAGCTTTCGGTGTCAACCGAAAGAGAGGTTGTAGAAAGTCTCGGCGTATCCGCCCAGATTTTTGTCGAGGTCTGGACTTTTTCACGTCTGGGCAATGAAGTATTAAGTCAGCTCGGTCCCCTGCGTCTTAATTATATAGACAGTGCAGGGCGTGAGATATTGTCACGGCGTGCGTTGCAGATTATCCAAAACGAGCTGCAAATTCTCAGACCTAACGTAGGCCAAAAGGGCTTTTCCGGGGTTCTGACAGAATTGGTTTCAGAGTTCAAGCGTTACGGATTGTCTCCGGAAAGTCTTGAGGAGGCGAGCGCCAAAATTGAAAAAACGGAGCTTAAGTCAAAGCTTGCAGACCTGGCGAAGTTTTACCGCACATACAGCGGACTGATTGACAAGAAGAATTCAGACGCGGAGGATAACCTTTCAATAGCTCTCGGAAAGCTGAAAGACTTTGATATACCCGGCGGCTCCGAGCTGCTTATAACTGAGTTCAAAAGCTTCACTCCGCTTGAGGGTGATGTCCTGACAGAGCTGATGAAGAAGATGAAAAACACGTCTTTGTTCTTGCTTTGTGACAGTATCGAAAGCCCCTCCGATATTTTTGCGTCAAGCGCGGCAACTTACCGCAGCTTAAGACTTGCGGCCGAAGATAACGGCATTGCGGTCAGCCGTCCGAAAAAGCTTGCGGAAAGCCCGAAGTTATCCGAGAGACCTGAGTTTGTGCATCTCTGGAATAACTTCTTTAGGGTAAACCCCGATAAATACGAAGGCAAGCCCGAACATATACATATTATTTCACCGCTTAATCACTATGACGAAACAGAGTATGCCGCAAGGATAATCCGGAATCTTATCAGAACACGCGGCTATCGGCAGAATGATTTTCTTATTCTGGCAAGAGAGTCGGAAAAATACGACAGAATTATGCCATTGATTTTTGAAAAGTACGGGCTTAACGTTTTTGTAGATAACAGAAGAAGCATACTCGGCAACCCGTTTGTACAGTGCTTGTCCGCTATGCTTGAGATCCTTGCCTACGGCTTTTCTTACGAACGTGTTATAACCATGGCAAAGAGCGGATTTTATGAAGAATTGAGCCGCGGTGAGACAGATATTTTTGATAACTACCTGCTGTCAGTCAGTCCGAGTCATGCTATGTGGAATGATGAACAGCCGTGGGAGTTCAATCCCGACAAACATACATATGATATGGAATTGATTAATCATGTCAAAAACGTGGTTATCGAACCTATATACCGCTTGAAGTCAAAAATTCACGGCCGCAAAAATACCGGCGAAATAGTCAGTGCTGTTATGGAATACATCAGCGAATGTAACTATGAGAAGTCAATGAAGGATACCTGCCGTGATTATTCCGAGAGCGGAATGACATATCTGGCGGAGGAGTACAGGCGAATCTGGAACAGCGTTATCTCCGTGCTCGGCAGAATGAACGATATCATGGGTGACGAAGAAATTACATATCTCGGTTTTTACGAGATGTTCACTTCTGCGTGCGTAGGGATAAAAGTCGGAATTTCGCCTCAGACGCTTGACGAGGTCACATTCAGTAATATTGATATATTCCGAAACACTGACGCAAAAGTGGTTATCGTTCTGGGTGTGAATTACGGAGTTTTCCCGAAAGGCTATTCCGCCGAGGGACTTCTCAGTGACAGCGAACGCGAAATTCTGCGTGAATACGGCATCAGCCTTGCCATGACCGCAAATGAGAAATCCGATGACGAACAGAATTTGATTTACAATGTCCTGGCTTCCGCAAGCGAAGAACTCTATCTGTCAGCTCCCGTTTCGGATAACGTAGGAAACGAGCTGGAGCCCTCAAAGATAATAACAAAGATTTGCACGGAGATATTCGATTTTACAAGCTGCGGTGAAGATGAAAATGAGAGCCTGTCAATCCTTGACTTTGAAAGTCCGAATGCGGTATTTGACGAGCTTAAGCGTGTTTGTGCCGGGAACAGCTTGCCGGATACGAGCGAGATGGATCCGGATATAAAGATAATTTATGATTACTTTATGAGCGATGAAAAGGCTGAGAAAAAGCTGATTGCGTATCTTGAAAGAATACGCTGCGCCGAGCAAGGCTATGACGAGCTGTCCAAAAAGGCGGCTGCTGACTTGTACGGCCGCGAAATCATGCTGAGCGCTTCAAAGATGGAGAAGTTCAACGCCTGTGCATTTTCGTATTTCATGCGTTACGGACTGATTATAAAGCCCAGGGATAAGGCAAAGTTCGACCCGCTCAGCATGGGAAATATTCTTCATGCCGCGCTTGAGCGTTATTTTTCGGATGTGCAGAGCCGGAATACAGATTATGATACGATCACCCGTGACGAATGTGAAAGAGAGGTTACGGATATTGTAAACGATATAGCAAAGGGCGCTGAGGAGGTTATGTATCAGACCTCGGCGTATTATAAGTATTTAATAATGCGCATAAGCGGTATTGCATCGACCACCGCATGGGAAACCGTGAAGTTCTATCAGAATTCCGAATTTCGGCCGTACGGCTTTGAAATAAAGATCGGCGATGGCGGAGATGTACCGCCGATGACAGTAAAAACCGACAGCGGCAGCGCAAGGGTCGAGGGATTTATCGACAGAGCCGACAGCGCAGTAATTGACGGCCGGCGGTATATAAGCATAATTGATTATAAGTCGTCGGCAAGAGACTTAGATGTGCATCTTGCTGCTGACGGAGTTCATTTTCAGCCGCTTGTGTACACGAACGCACTGATAAACGGTCTTGACGTCCGCCCGGCAGCAATGCTGTATCAGCAGATGAACGACCCGATTATTGATGAGAGCAAGGCAAAAAGCAATACCGCGCTTGAAAAGGAAATCCATAAAAACGTAAAAACAAGCGGCTGGGTAGTTGACGATGAATGTGTTTTTGACTCGTTTGACAAAACTCACGCCTTTGTTTCGGGCAAAGACTATCACATTTCCTCTGAGGAAATGCGTGTGCGCCTTGATGAAGCTGCACGGAAAATAAGCGAGACCACGGAGGGAATATTCAGCGGCGTAATAGCAGTGAATCCGTATAAAAAGTGGAAATTCGATCCATGTGCTTATTGTGATTACAAGAGCATCTGCAATAAGCCGGAATAGAATTATAGACTATAAAATTTTAAATATTTAAAGAAAATCCTTGACAATTCTTATAATATAATGTATTATAAGTAGGTATGTCGGGGTTTGGCGCAGTTTGGTAGCGCACTTGGTTTGGGACCAAGGGGCCGCAGGTTCGAATCCTGTAACCCCGACCACGTCGGAGCAAGCTTTATATCGCTTGCTCTGTTTTTTTGCAAAAAAATCGTCCGTCTTGCTTCATCTCATACTACAATTTTGTTACAATAAGATAAAAAACTTGACGAAATATATATTAATTATGTATAATAAAGTTAGGGATAATATGCATTAATTGTTAAAATTTAGACAAGTTTCTATTTTGCAAACTTAAATAATATATTGTTTTATAAAGCTGAAAATTAATTAAATTATATATTTACACATTTATACATTCAGGAGGGTTTTAAAAAATGGATGGTTTTGTTAACATTGCACCTTGGATTGTGCTGGTTGCTGCTTTGTGCGGCCTTGCTTTTGCGGCGTACAAATTCTTTTGGGTTAAGAAGCAGTCCGAAGGCACAGAAGAAATGGCAAATATTGCCTCAAAGATCAGACAGGGCGCTATGGCGTATCTTAAGAGACAGTATAAGACCGTAGGAATATTCTTTATTGTAATGCTGGTTATCATATGCTGTATGGCGGCCGCAGGAATGCTCACATGGTTTGTTCCGTTCGCGTTTTTATCAGGCGGATTTTTCTCGGGTCTTTCGGGATTTATCGGCATGAAGATCGCTACATATGCAAACTCAAGAACAGCTAACGGCGCAAGACAGGGTCTTAACAAAGGACTTAAGATTGCGTTCTCAAGCGGTACTGTTATGGGACTTACGGTTGTCGGCCTCGGTCTGCTTGACATCAGTGTATGGTTTATTATTCTTAAGGCAATTTTAAACGATGCTGATAAAATCATGGAGGCAATGCTCACCTTTGGTATGGGCGCAAGCTCAATGGCATTGTTCGCACGTGTCGGCGGCGGTATATTCACAAAGGCTGCCGATGTCGGCGCAGATCTGGTAGGTAAGGTTGAAGCAGGTATCCCTGAGGACGACCCGCGTAACCCGGCTGTTATCGCAGATAACGTAGGCGATAACGTAGGCGACGTTGCAGGTATGGGCGCTGACCTTTACGAGTCATATGTTGGTTCAATCATTTCAACAGGAGCATTGGCAACAGCGGCTCACCTTGGTTTTTCGGGTATTATTGTTCCGATGCTGATTGCAGGAATCGGTATTATCGCTTCAATTATAGGTACCTTTTTTGTATCGACAAAGGAAGGCGCAGATCAGAAGAGCTTGCTCGGTTCACTCAGACGCGGTACATATATTTCAGCTGTTATTTCGGCAATCGTTGCGGCAGTGCTTATCTTTACTCTTCTTCCGAATAACACAGGAGTATTCTGGGCAGTTGTTTCAGGCTTGATTGCCGGCGTGCTTATCGGATTCTTTACTGAGTATTATACCTCAGATTCGTATAAGCCGACTCAGAAGCTTTCAGGTTCATCACAGACGGGCAGTGCTACAATTATTATAGACGGTCTTGCTCTCGGTATGAACTCAACAGCTATTCCGGTTATAATCGTAGGTATTTCTATTCTTATTAGTTACTTTGCAGCAGGCGGAGCAAGCAGCTTTAACCTGGGTCTTTACGGCGTAGGTATTTCGGCAGTAGGTATGCTTGCTACACTGGGTATTACTCTGGCAACAGACGCATACGGTCCGGTTGCTGATAATGCCGGCGGTATTGCTGAAATGGCAGGCCTTGACGAAGAAGTCAGAAACCGTACAGACGCACTTGATTCACTTGGCAACACAACAGCTGCAACAGGTAAGGGCTTCGCTATCGGAAGCGCAGCACTCACAGCTCTGGCGCTTATTGTATCATATACGGATAAGATTGAAGATCTTGCTAAGTTTGACCCGTCAGTATTAAAGCTTGAACTCACAAATCCTCCGGTACTTATCGGTTTGTTTGTCGGCGCAATGCTTCCGTTTCTGTTCAGTGCTTTCACAATGAAGGCTGTAGGACGTGCGGCGCAGAAGATAGTTGTTGAAGTAAGACGTCAGTTCAAAGAAATCAAGGGTCTTATGGAAGGTAAGGCAGAGGCTGATTACAAGACATGCGTTGACATCTGCACAAAGTCATCTCTTAAAGAAATGATTCTTCCGGCAGCACTCGGAATTCTGGCTCCTATCGTTGTTGGTATTGTTCTCGGTCCGAACGGTGTTGTAGGTATGCTTGCAGGCGCGCTTGTATCGGGATTTGTTGTTGCAATCATGATGGCAAACTCAGGCGGCGCATGGGATAATGCAAAGAAGTATATCGAAGCAGGTAACTTCGGCGGCAAGGGCAGTGAAAATCACAAGGCGGCAGTTGTCGGCGATACAGTCGGCGACCCGTTCAAGGATACCTCGGGTCCGTCCGTAAATATTCTCATTAAGCTGCTCTCTATGGTTTCTATAGTATTTGCAGGCTTGGTTATGAAGTTCAACCTTGTTGACTTTATTACAAATCTTATTAAATAATAAGTATACATTAGGAGTGATATAATATGAGGTATTGTACAAACTGCGGCAATGCTATTGACGACAGCGCTCAGAGCTGTCCTCATTGCGGCGCTGTACAGAATCAGGAATACAATGCTGAAGTTACGGTTGAGGCGGTTCCGGAAACAAATACGAACAGTATAAACAATGTAAACAAAAAGACAGACGGTCTTTCAATCGCCGGATTTGTTATAGGTATAATAAGTTTAATAATGTGCAATTCGTTTATAGGGCCGATAATAGGTCTTATCCTGTCCATAATCGGAACAAGGCGTTTTGACCCGTCACGAAACACAAGCAAGTGGATGGGCGTCACCGGAATAGCGCTTAACGCTTTATCGATTGCTGCGTTTATAATTGTTGTTGTTATTGCAGTTATCTTTAGTGAGGGCGAATTTGTGTTAAATATGTGACATATCGCTGACAAGTCCGTATTATGTCAGCGGCGGAATTATAGTTCAGGAAGCGGGCATAATGTCCGCTTCCTGTGCCTGATATAAAATATATAAAAAATTTTATCAAAAACCCTTTACAAACAGCGAATAATGTGGTATAATACTATTTGTTATTGATTTGGGGGTGTAGCTCAGCTGGGAGAGCACCTGCCTTGCAAGCAGGGGGTCAGGAGTTCGATTCTCCTCATCTCCACCAAATAACACTTGATGACTTCAAATGTCGGAGAGTGAGAGATGTTCTTTGAAAATTGAATAACGAAACAACAAAGAGGAAATTAAAGATATCCAATTAAAGAAATTTAATGGGTAAAATACAATTTCAAACAATTCTTCTGTTGAAAAACAAGACATAATTCTTGAATAGGTTAAGCTAATAAGAGCGCAGGGAGGATGCCTTGGCATCAGGAGCCGAAGAAGGACGTGGTAAGCTGCGAAAAGCTACGGGGATTGGCAAGCACGATATGATCCGTAGATATCCGAATGGAGCAATCCACATGGAGTCAAGTCCATGTATCATATACTGAATAAATAGGTATATGAGGGGAACCGCCCGAACTGAAACATCTAAGTAGGGCGAGGAAAAGAAATCAACCGAGATTCTGTGAGTAGTGGCGAGCGAAAGCGGAAGAGGCTAAACCGAGAGGAGCAATCCTTTCGGGGTTCGGACTGCATTTAGTATCAATGAGACCTAGTCGAACGGCGTGGGAAAGCCGATCATAGAGGGTGAGAATCCCGTAGACGAAAGGTTGAGTTGGCGAGCAGTATCCAAAGTACCGCCGGACACGTGAAACCCGGTGGGAAGATGGGGGGACCATCCTCCAAGCCTAAATACTACCTAATGACCGATAGCGAATAGTACTGTGAAGGAACGGTGAAAAGAACCCCGGGAGGGGAGTGAAAAAGAACCTGAAACCCTATGCTTACAAGCACCGAGAGCACGTCAAAGTGTGATCGGGTACCTTTTGTAGAATGGTCCGGCGAGTTATTGTATGCGGCAAGGTTAAGTGCTTAAGGCACGGAGCCGAAGCGAGAGCAAGTCTGAACAGGGCGAAAAAGTCGTATGCAATAGACCCGAAACCGAGTGACCTATCCATGTCCAGGCTGAAGTGGAGGTAAAACTCCATGGAGGGCCGAACACACGTCCGTTGAAAAGGCCGGTGATGAGGTGTGGATAGCGGAGAAATTCCAATCGAACTCGGATATAGCTGGTTCTC
>CAJKEB010000021.1 GCA_905198865.1 uncultured Eubacteriales bacterium | reverse complement strand
TCAGCGGAGCTGACGGAGAGGGCTTAGCCCGTCAAACTATAGTTTATTAGTACATATTCAAATAAAAACATAAGGCTCCGCCAATGAACAGGCGGAGCCTTATGTTATTATTTCATTATCAGATTGCGTTATACCTCATATACTCCTTGCCGGTCAGGTTTTTCCATACAAATTTCCCGTTTTCATATATCATATATGAGTGCTGACTGTTTTCCTTAGGTATTGAGACAGAACCGGGGTTTAAATAAATATATCCGGATTTTTTCTCACACTTCGGAATATGCGTATGTCCGCAGAGCAAAATATCACCGTCTGAAAGCGGCGGCGGATTATCCTCGCCGAAGTGATGACCGTGAGTTGCATACACTGCTCTGCCGTCCAAATACAGCACGGCATAATCTGCAAGAATCGGAAAATCAAGAACCATTTGGTCTACCTCGGTATCGCAGTTACCCCGAATACACAAGATTTTACTCTTCAGCGGATTAAGCATTGCAATGACCGCTTTCGGCGCATACTCCTGCGGCAAATCATTGCGCGGACCGTGATACAATATATCGCCGAGAAGCAACAGCTTATCCGGGTTTTCACGCTCGAACTGCTCAATCAGCTTTTTGCAGTAATACTCCGAACCGTGTATGTCGCTCGCTATCATTAATTTCATAGTTTATTTCTCCTTTGATTATACAACCAAGAAGTCTGAAAAATCAGCGTAGCCGCCTTTTTCACCGACACAGCCGATAGCAAACTTTGCGCCGACCCACTTGCCCTGCATACAATCAAACTGTCCGAGGTTAATAAACTCGTCGCCGTCAACACTGTATGATACACGGCAGTATGCTTCCTTGCTGTTTGTACGTGAAACAACCTCAAGTCTCAAGTATGCTTCGGTTACTCCTACGCACTTATCAGTTGTCATCCACTCTCTGTTATCTGTCTTGAAGTTACCTTCACAGAATTCAACTATACCCTCGTCAGTGAGTGCGACATAACCGTACTTCTGACCTATGACTGCGAGAACAGCCTTATTCTTTCCTGTACCCTTAGGCATAGAAACCTTAACGGTTGCAACCATAGACGGCGTCTGCCAGAGCTGTGTCAAAAGATTCGGCAAATTCCAAAGATACTTATCCTCTTTAGTCTTAAGATCCTCACTGTAAAGTCTCAGACTGCCCTTGTTTTCGGTAAGCGAGTACCATTCCTCCTTCGGGTTTGCCTGCCACTGCCACTGGAGTCCAAGCTTATCCGATGAAAAATCGTCAGATGTAGGGATTGTAGAAATAGGATATTCCTTGCCAACGTTCGGCTTCTTATAACGCACAACCGGCTGTCCGCAAAGTCCTGTATCAATATTCTCACCCATAACCGGCCAGCCGTCAATCCACTCTACCGGCTGGAGATGTGAAATTCTGCCTATAACCTCAAGATCCTGGAAGTGTATGAACCAACTCTCGCCGTTTTCAAGCTCAACCAAACCGCCCTGATGAGGTCCGTTAATCTCGGTCAGACCCTGGCGCAGAACAATATGGTCTTCATACGGGCCATAAACGTTTTCAGAACGCAGTGCAACCTGCCAGCCTGTCGGAACTCCGCCGGCAGGTGACAGAACATAATACATTCCGTCGTGCTTATAGAACTTCGGTCCCTCAATTGTGGGCTGACTTATGGTGCCGTTGAAGATAATCTCATCTTCGCCTATAACCTTTGTTCCGTCCCAAGTCATCTCACAGACTGCAAGGTGGCTCTTGATACCGCAGCGGCTGTTTGCGTAGCCGTGAACAATATACGCCTTGCCGTCATTGTCCCAGAGCGGACATGTATCAATAATACCAACACCCTCTTTGACAAGAACCAAGTCAGACCATTCGCCGTACGGATCCTCGGTGCATGTCATAAAAATACCAATATCCGGGTCACCGTAATAAATATAAAACTTTCCGTCATTATATCTGATAGCCGGAGCCCATACTCCGCAGCCATGTACCGGCTTGTTGTATCTGTCCGGAAGCTTTTTTACTGCATAGTTGATTATTTCCCAGTTAACCAAGTCCTTTGAATGAAGAATAGGAAGTCCGGGAACATATGTAAAGCTTGAAGCAGTCATATAAAAGTCGTCGCCGACTCTGATCACATCCGGGTCAGAATAATCCGCATATAATATAGGATTCTTATATGTTCCGTCGCCTAAGTCAGCAATCCACTTTCCTTCTGTTCTGTTCATAATAAATCTCCTTTTATTCAAAATTTATTGTAAAGTTAAGGCGGATATGACATATCCGCCTGTTTTTTTAAAGTACAACGCCGTCTTTGAATATTGAAATCTCACGATATCCGTTCTTTTCATTATTTGTCTGTCTGCCGCTTGCAACATCAACAACAAAGTCGAACAAATCCTGCGCGAGAACCTTGCCCTCAACAATAGGACCCGCATTAAAGTCGATCCAATGCGGCTTTCTTTCTGCCAAGCCGGAGTTTGATGAAATCTTAACCGTAGGAACGGGCGCACCGACAGGTGTACCCCGGCCTGTTGTAAACAGTATCAAATGACAGCCTGACGCAGTCAAATTTGTTACTGCAACTATGTCATTTCCGGGACCGGTAAGAAGGTTAAGTCCCTGCTTCTTGACGTGCTCGCCTATCTGAATTACATCAACAACATCGCTTGTACCGCTCTTTTGAACACAGCCGAGAGACTTGTCTTCAAGAGTGGTGATACCGCCCTTTTTATTTCCGGGCGACGGGTTTTCATATACAACCTGATTATGGCGCATGAAGTATTCCTTAAAGTTATTGATGAGATCGACTGTCTTATTAAATGTCTCCTCGTCACGGCATCTGTTCATAAGAAGTGTCTCTGCACCGAACATCTCCGGAACCTCAGTAAGGATCGTACTTCCGCCGTGAGCGATAAGCAAATCCGAGAACTGACCAACCAAAGGATTGGCGGTGAGTCCCGAAAATCCGTCACTGCCGCCGCACTTAAGGCCGACAACCAGCTTTGATATATCGCACTTCTCACGCTTAAACTTCTGAGCGTACTCAACAAGTTCACCGATGAGTTTAAGACCTTGTTCCATTTCGTCGTCATATTCCTGAGTTGACATAAACTTAACCCTATCAGGATTGTAATCGCCCAACACTTCTTTGAATACAGGAATATTATTATTCTCGCAGCCGAGACCCAAGACAAGAACACCGGCAGCATTCGGGTGGTTAACAAGACCTTTAAGAATTGCCTGTGTAGTCTTTTGGTCATCGCCGAGCTGAGAGCAGCCGAACGGGTGAACAAAATTAAATATACCGTCCGTCTTACCTGCAAACTTCTTGTTTGCCTCACGTGCAAGAGCTTCCGAAGTCTTATTGATACAGCCAACAGTGTTCACAATCCAGATTTCGTTTCTGATACCTACGCTGCCGTTGTCACGAACGAAGCCGTCAAAATAAGCTTTATCGTCAGCCTTTTGCTCGCCCTTTGTGTTAGGCTCATACTTGTATTCAAGGATACCGCTCAGGTTTGTCTTTACGTTATCTGTATGAACATGCTCGCCCTTTTTGATGTCACGGGTTGCATGACCGATAGGATAGCCGTACTTAATTATATTTTCGCCCTCTTTAATGTCACGGTTTGCCGTCTTATGTCCGTCAAATTCTCCGCCGACATTAACATCAACATTGTCTATCGGGCTGATTTTTATCTTACTCAATTCTCCCAATGCACTAACCTCCTTAAATAATTATGAGTTTGTATTTGATTATGCGTTTACAACATCCTGCATTGCAGCTCTGATGCCCTTCTCGTCAATTGCCTTGAGATGTGCGTTAATCGAACCCTTGAGCATGGTGAGGTCAGTACCCCAGTATTCTGTCTTAGCAAGAATATCGTCCACGCTTGCGGTCTTCATAAACTCCATAACGTCCGGATTGTCATTTGCCGCGTCTGTTCTGTAGAAAGCGATAAGAGCAGCGAGCGAGAACACAAGGCACTTAGGCTCTTCGCCGTTTGCCTTTATGTATTCAAGCACTGACGGCAGAACTCTGACCTGATACTTAGATACAGAATTGAGAGCAATGCTCAAAAGATAGTGCTTGATAAACGGGTTCTGGAAACGCTCAATAACATCGTTTGCAAACTGAACAAGCTCCTCCTTCGGCAAATCAAGAGTCGGGATGATTTCATCAAAGATACCCTTCTTCATGAAGCTGAATATGAGTTCATCGTCCATTGCCTCTTTTACGGTCTCAAGACCTGCAAGATGTGCTGCAAGAACCATCATTGTATGTGCGCCGTTCAGGATTCTGACCTTTCTCTTCTTGTACGGTGTAACATCGTCAGTCCAGAGAACGTTAAGACCAATCTTGTCAAACGGGAGCTCCTCAGCATACTTCTTGTCACCCTGGATAACCCAGAGGTGGAAGATTTCAGCAGTATTGATTACGTTGTCAAGATGACCGTACTCCTTCTCCATTTCCGCAGCAGTGTCACGCGGATATCCTGTAACAATACGGTCAACAAGTGTGCTTGTGAAGTAGTTCTCCTCGTCAACCCACTTCTTGAAGTCTTCACCGTAACCGAAGTCATCAGCATACTTCATAACACAATCTTTAAGAACTGCGCCGTTGTTGTCGATAAGCTCACACGGCAAAAGCAGGAAGCCCGGAAGTCCCGCATCAAATCTCTTTTTAAGGAACATAGTAAGTCTGCCGGGGAAGGTATTATCATCGAAGTTATCAGCGCTCATGCCCGGCTTATATTCTATGCCGGCCTCTGTCGTGTTAGACACTATATATCTGAGATCAGGATTGAGAGCACATTCAAAGAACTCATCATTATTAGTATAGGGATTAATTCCTCTTGTAATACACTCAACAACACGAGTTTCCTCAACCTTTTCTCCGTTTTGCAAACCTCTCAGATAGAGGTCATAAAGGCCGTCCTGTTCGTTCAGAAAGTCAACAACCGGTCCCATGTTAATCGGCTGTACAACTACAACACCAAAGTCGCCGCCGGCTTCTTTGTTAAGTCTGTCAAACATCCAGTCAACAAAACCTCTTAAAAAGTTACCTTCGCCAAACTGAAGAACTCTTTCTGTGAGATTGCATTTTTCTTTTCTCTTAAGTCTTTCCATTGATAAATCCTCCTCGTTTTTAATCTCAATACTCTTTTGATTTTTATATACGCACAAAATAATATTTAATTTAACAAACTGAATCTTAGTCCTTAATCTTAACGATTACCTGATCGTCCTTGCTCTTTGCAACACCGCTTACCGCCAGAGTCTGATTAGATTCTGAATCGGTTTCGATAAAGTCGGTCGCTGTCGGTGAAACCATAGAGTTGCTTATCATAATATCCTTTGACTTTTTAATCTCAACGGCTGTATTGCTGCCCTCTGATGTAAGTCCGCTGACCTTGACAAGCTCTGACTTCTCAATAATGATTGACGATGACTTCTCAACGTCAAGATGAACATTATTAAAGCTTACGTCTTTCATGTTTGCGCAATAGAAGCCATAACCCTTTTTGGGTTCAATGTGCCATGCCATAATCGGAGCGCTTGCAACATTGTGCTCACCCTTTGTCATTGAGCATACAAAGTTGTCAACATGCAGGCTTGTAACAGGCATTTCGGGGATACCGTATATAAATCCGGCAGCACACTTAACCTCACGAGCTGTAACATTGCTTATGTATATGTTCTTAAATACCGGTGTACTGTCCTCAACAGGGTTCTTATCGAGGTTGAACAGCTCCATATCGTTTGGGTCTGTACCGCCACACTGATAATAGCCGTTAATTGTGAGCGGAGCAAAAACGTTTGTCATCATAATATTGTCAATTCTGATATCCTCAACGCTTCCGCCTCTCTTACGGCGGGTCTTAATTCTGATACCTCTGTCCGTTCCGTTAAAGACACAGTTTGAGATAGTAACGTTTCTGACGCCGCCCGACATCTCACTGCCGATAACAACACCGCCGTGACCATTGTTCATGGTGCAGTTTGTAATTGTGATATTCTCACACGGGAACTGCTTCTGGAATACATCGTCCTCAGTACCCGACTTTAATGTAACACAATCATCACCAACATCGACCTGACAGTTGGAAACGTGTACGTTTGAACAGCTCTCAGGATTAATTCCGTCTGTGTTCGGCGAGTTAGCCGGGTTTTTAATTGAGATACCGTCGATTGTAACATTGCGGCAGCACATAGGATGAACAGTCCACATAGCTGAGTTGATTATGCTGATTCCGTCAAGTCTGACATTCTCACACATAATCGGCTGGAACGCTCTCGGTCTGTGCTCATTCTTCGGGTTATCCCACCAGTTATATCCTCTGCCGTCAAGCGTGCCGCGGCCTGTAACCGTAATATTCTTTGCATTGAGTGCAGCGACAAGTCCAGTATGACCGCCGCGGTTGTAGCCCTCGATTTCTTTGTTTGTTATCAGCGGATAATCTTCGGGGTCAGCGCTTCCGAGAATAGTTGCGCCGCCGTCAAGATACAGAGTCATATTATCCTTCAGAATAATTGAGCCAGTAACATACTCGCCCGGCGGAAAATAAATTGTACCGCCTTTGATCTCTTCAAGCTTTGAGATTACTTCTGCAATCTTTTTGGTATTGTTTGTTACTCCATCACCGACAACACCATAGTTTGTTACGTCAAAAACAGATGATATTGTGTTCATTTGTTCTACCTCCGTTATATTTACACTCAGATTTTATATAAATCAAGTTAATTATTTCCAAATTTATTTTATAATTTCATATTATAATTTTATTATAACTTAGTGAAATAGTCAAGTAAAATTAATACATAATTCAATATTTATATTATTTTTTAGAAGCGACAAAGCTCATTAATTTTTCCGCTTCGTCATGCGTTAATTGTCTGCTCCACGGAACTCGTTTTGACACATCAATCAAATGTCCGTGTTCGTCGATATTTTTATATTCAAGATACCTTGTATTGTCCGCTTCGGTTCCCGGCTCAAGATGCCACGGCAGCCAGCCTTCGGCGGCACAGTCAAAATTATATGTACATTCGATAAACGCTGTATGAGAATTCACACCATCGGTATGCGCACGCCAGGGTCTGCCGAGGTAAATATTGCCACAGTTATCACAAGCACTGATATAACAATGATAAAATACAAATCCCGCTTCAGAAGTATCGGCGGTACTTGCAGCAGTAATATAAGATTTCTCTCTTACGCAGTTTATATCACAATCCTCAAACAAAACTGTCGCATCACCAAAAATAAAGTCAACACTGCCCTCAATATAGCAGTCATTCACATACTGATGCGATTCTCCGCAGAGATACAGCGTATCCTGCCAGCCCAGGAAGTTGCAGTGGTCAAATACGGCTCCGTCTGCCGCACAGCTCATTGCAAGAGCCTGAGTAACTTTCCTTCCGGAATCGATTCTGTTATAACTGTTCTCAAATGTGATATTCTCCGCCTTAAAACCTTCAGCCGATTTATCAACGGTGACTGTTGCGGAGGTAAAGGTGTTATACTCTATCCCGCGGCTGTCGGTATTTCCGGCGGCAGCATCGTATGTAACAGTGACAAATCCATCACCGATTAAAGAAATGTTCTTTTTGCAAATATTTATCTTCTCTTTGTAAACACCGGACGGTATTATAATTGTATCGCCGGCATTTGCCTCAGAAACGGCTTCATTTACTGTTTTACAGTCGCGTCTTACATAAATTTTCATAATTTTTCGTCCTAATACGCAAGACAACTGCCAAATATAATATTCGGCAGTGTCTTAACGTATGTTTAAATTTCAAATTGCAAATTTAATATTTTGAAAAGTCAGATTACTCAGCAGCCGGAGCTTCAGCAGCCGGAACTGCTTCTCCATCGGCTTCTGCTTCTGCCTTTGCAAGCTCAGCCTCTTCCTCTTCAACTTCCTTCTTGGTTCTCTCATAAACAGTTGTCTGAAGCTCGATGAACTCCTGCAAACCAACCTTGTTCATATCAGAGATGTAACGATTCCAATCAGCATCATTGTTAGGATCTACATCACCTGAGAAGAATCTCTGGATATACTCGTCTCTCTTAGCATTGAGAGCAATTTCGAGGTCAGCAAATCTCTCTTCCTCTTCAACTGTATATCTCATAGGAATCTGCTCGAAATAGTAGTAGTTCGGCTTTTCGCTGAATGCCTGATAAAGAGCTTCAACCTGCTCACCGCGGATGTTATCAAACATGTGCTGTTCTTTCTTAAACTGTGAACCCATTGAACCATATTCATGAGCCAAAGTCTTGTCTTCCTTCTTATCGGTCTTAGGATTACTCTCGTCATACCAGCCTTCGTTGTAAACAGGTTCGCCGTTTTCCATATGATAACTGAAGTTACCGTCTGCAATACCCTGCTTCATTTCTTCAGGATCTTCTTCCTTAACACCGTAGGTATTGTAAAGCTGACCCTCTTCTGTAGCAAACCAGTTGAACATTGTAAGGATTGCATTGTATCTGTCCATATCCTCAGAAATACCAGCACTGAATGCGGGACCCCAGTTTGAATAAAGCGGGTCTCTCTTATAGATAGTACCCTTCTCCGGGAATGCCGTTACCATGTTTGATGTCCAAGCCCAATCACTTATCTTGTCTGGGTTTGTACCCTTTGTCTTCTTGTTAAAGTCATCAATGTTGTAAACATAGTTGTATGTAATAAAGCAGTTATCCTGTGCCAATCTGCTGGAGAATGTATCCTTATCAATAGAGAATAACTCTTTATCGATAAAGCCGGCATCATTAAACTTCTTTATTGTCTTATACATTTCTCTTGCGTTATCTGTTGTAAGCGCATAGGGAACATATTCACTTGATACCGGATCAACATATGAATGCTGAGTCATGATAAGCTCCGGCATCCAGTATGCCTGACAGAAACCTGTGATAGCACTACCCGGTGATGTTGTACCCATACCGTTACAAGAAATGATAATCTTGTCTGGATATGCAGCCTTAATCTTTGCACATACATCATAGAGTTCGTCGATTGTCTCGGGGAATTCAGTGATGCCGAGTTCTTCAAACACATCTTTTCTGTAATCCCAGCACATCTGAGCTTTCTCCTGTCTCAGAGTCGGCAAATAGTAAAGCTCACCGTCAGAACTCTTCGCAAGTGAAAGAACCTTTACAAAGTCCTCTTCTGACCAAAGAGCCTTCCAATCCTTGAGTATACAGTCTTCGCCTGTATATGCTTCCTCGGGAACGGGATCAAGATATTCCTCTGAAGCCCACTTCTTATACTGAGGCTCCTTACCGCCGGTTGTTACATCGGCTTCATTACCAACCGCATAAGAAAGGTTTGTCTTTGTCTCCCAGTCGCCTCTGGGAATCCTGTCATAATTAAGCTCAATGTTAAACTTATTCTTAATCAAATGAGCAAAATTAGTATCCTGACCTTCAGCATATTCTGTACTGTCTTGTGTATACATATTCAGATAATATGTATAAATCGTCTCGCCGTTCTCCTCATATGATTTGCGGTTTGCGGCTCCGCAGGACGCAAGAAGAGAAGAAGCCAAAACTACTGATGTTGCAAGCGCAACAATCTTTTTAACTTTCATAAAAATATCCTCCTATTATAATCTAAACAAATCAATCTAAAAGATTAACCCTTTACAGAACCGACCATAACGCCCTTTACGAAGTACTTCTGAATGAACGGATATACACACAGCATAGGTACAATGGAGATAAACAGTGTAGCGTACTTAAGCGAAGCTGTACTTACTGTAACAGTGTTAAGCTCGCCGGCAGCAGCTGCTTCGGCAGCAAGCTGATTCTCCATAACTATCTGTCTGATAATGTACTGCAGAGGATACAGATTCTTAACTCTATCGCTCAAATAAAGCATTGCACTGAACCACTGGTTCCACATATATACTCCGTAGAAAAGACCAACTGTTGCAAGCGCAGCCTTTGAAAGCGGAAGTATAATCTTAACAAAAATTGTAAGCTCGTTTGCACCATCAATAAATGCAGCTTCCTCAAGCTCAACCGGTACGCTCTCAAAGAACGAACGCATTACGACCAAATTATATGTCGAAATAGCAGCCGGAAGAATCATTGACCATCTTGTATTGAGAAGACCGAGCTTCTGCACAATCAAGTATACAGGAATCATACCTGCTGTAAAGAACATTGTGAACACAACAAGCTTTGTAATAAGACCGTGGAACGGAACTCTTTCCTTTGCACGAGACAGAGGATATGCAAGAGTTGTTGTGAATGCAAGCGAAATCACTGTATACAATACTGTGTTGATAACAGCCTGCAAGAATGACATCGGTACTGTCTTACCTGTAATAATTTCTTTGTAAGCATCAAGATTGGGCTCAACCGGCCACAGGATAACCTTACCTGCTTCAAACGCTGTTGAACTGGACAGAGATACTGAAAAGATGTAAATAATCGGATATAATACTACAATCATGAGTAAAATCAGAAATACGTATATAACTATATCCAATATGATTGATGATAATGAATTATCTTTTACCATTATTAATTAATCCCCCTCTCTTAGAACAAACCTGTGTCTGTAAGCTTTCTTGACAGGAAGTTTGCAAATACAACAAGTATAACGTTGATTATGGAGTTAAACAAACCAACTGCTGTTGAGAATGAAAGCTCACCCTGTGTAAGACCCTGGTTGTAAATGTATGTACTAAGTATCTGTGATTTTGTGTATGTAGCAGGTCTCTGCAAAAGCAACGCCTTATCAGCACCGAGCGACATTATCTTACCGATCTGCATAACGAGCAGTATAACGATAGTCGGCTTAATGAGCTGAACTGAAATATGCCACATCTTCTGAATTCTGCTTGCACCGTCAATTGTAGCAGCCTCGTAGAGCTCCTGATCAACCGCCGAGAGAGCAGCGATGTAAACAATAGCACTCCAACCGATACTTGCCCAAACATCAGATGCAATGTACACTGTTCTGAACCATTCTGTTCTGTCGAGGAACGGAATACCTTGCTTTATCAAGCCAATCTTCAAAAGAATCTGGTTGATAATACCTTCGTTTGCGTAGCTGCCGGCATCAGCAGGCGTCTGCTGTGATGACAGGAACAATGTCAGCATACCGCAGATAGCGGCAACCGATACGAAGTGAGGCAGATAAGAGATTGTCTGAACTACCTTCTTGAACTTAGCCGATCTGAGCTCGTTTATAAACAGAGCCAACAGAATGGCAAGCGGGAACAACCAAATAATGTGAAGAATACTCAATACGATAGTATTCCATACATAGTTCCATACATCGGGGATTGTGAAAAATCTGATAAACTCAGCAAAGCCATAGTTGTCAGCCCACGGACTTCCCAAAATACCGAGTTTCGGTTTGTAGTCCTTAAACGCAGCCAACAGACCATAGAAAGGCCAATAATGGAACAGTGCAAAATAAACAATTCCGGGAATCATCAATATTAACAGGAACTTTCCTTTGCCAAACTTGGCACATTCTCTTTTGAAATAACCAACGATGCCCTTACTTTCTTTTTTGCCGCTGTCTGCGGCAACCGCAGCCGATGCTGCTTTCTCCTTTTTACTCAAAGCATTTTCCTCCCATTCTTCAAGGATTTGGGCTTCTGCCCAGATAATATTTTTGATGTATATATTATATACGATTTGCACAAATAAATCAAGATTTATTAGTCCATTTTTGCAAAATTCACAATAAAACTTTAAACATAATACATTTTACAAGTTTTTTGTGATTTTTACATAAAAATTGCGCTTTAAAATCATTTAATTTGCTATTTCTGTTGTAAAAAGTTATAAATGACCTGTGCGGCTTCGGCTCTATTGGCAAAATTCAAAGGATTAAAACAATTATTTTGGTCACCTTGCATAATGCCATTTACCTGCACTGCGGCAACATATGGTTTTGCCCAATCCGAGACCTCGCCGCTGTCCGAGAATGTACTGTCTGCGGTGTACGAAGCCGTATCAACTCCGACAGCACGGCAGAGCATTGCCGCCATTTCCTCGCGGGTTATAAGCCCTCCCGGCTGAAATACTGTGAGTGTGTTGCCTGTATAGTAATCCGTAATTTCGCTGCCCTCGGCCAGACCGTAAGCATAAGCTTCATAAATGTACGGAATATACCATGCCTCGTCTGCCGCGGATGCATCGGCAAACTGAACAGGTGATGCCTCGCGTAGCGGCTGTGCTTCGGGTTTTTTCATTTTATACGCTCCGACAATCATCTTGGCAAACTCAGCACGGCTAATGTCATAGTACGGCATAAAGTATCTGTTGCCGAACTCGTCAACATCGCCCTCGATTATTCCCTGAGCTGTCAGGGCATTTACCGCCTCATTTGCCCATTCATAGCCGGTCATGTCAACATAGGCGCTTGACGGATTCGTGTCAAACTTAAACTCGCTTAAGTTAAACTCTGAAATCTTGTATTCCTCATTCGATGCGCCGAACACGCCGAAGTAATATGTATCGTTCAAATCCTCCGCCTCGGTTGTGCCTACTTCAATCCACTCGGCTCCGTCCTGCGAATACTTCATGGTTAATATATTACCGCTCTTTTCAAGCGAAATCCATACCGGAGTCTTTTTATACTTCTGCTGACCTATAAGCGAATAGGTCTTGCCGTACTCATCGGTCTTTCTGAAAAGCTCGCCGTTATACTGCTGGAAGTATGCCGCGTATGATGTGCCGTCGGTGCTGCCGTCAACCGAGGTCTCAAGTGAATTTCTCAAAACAAAGCCCATCTGGTCATATTCAGCAAGCTCCTGCGCCTCCACCTTAAACGATGCTTTAAAGTCGCCGCTCATCTCGGTATACATGTATGGATATTCTTCGTTTTCAACACCCTCTATGCCATAGCCCGTACCGTAAATCTTTAAGCTATCGCCGCTTTCGGCAAATGCGCCATGCCTTATTGTGCTGCCCGGCTCCTGAACGTCCTTGGGATAGTGAATTTCAGCAATATTCCAGCTTCTTTCAAACTGCGAAACACCGATGTTTTGGGTTGCGCTGTTCTTTGCGCCGTCTGCGTCATAAATTACCGCTGTGATATAGTGGTTGCCCGCCTGCATTTGGTCAAGCGTCACATACTCCTGCGGAGTGTCAAACGCCTTATTCAAAACACCGTCAACATAAACCTCCATTCTGTCGGATGTGTTTAGCTCGCTCGATGTGACTTTTAAATCAATCATCTCATAGTCATAATACTGACCTTTGTTTGTGAAGCTGTCCGCATCTTTCTTTCCCGTATTAAGCGCAATATCCGGTATTGTATTTGTGCCGTAGTTTTCAAGGCTCAGATCGCTGAATCTTCCCCATGAATATGTGGAAATCTGATTTGTCTCTTTATTTCCGTCCTGGGCAAGACCGGCATAGTCTGTACCGCTGAAGTTCATTTCAACCGTGTCAAAATACTCCCAATCAACACCGTTCGGGCTGTGGAAGCCTGTCACAGTATTTCCGACCTTGACAAGCTTAACATATCTCGGAAGCTCGGCTATTCTCAGGAATTTCTTGTTATATTTTCCGTTTAATCTGTAAACGAACGAAATTCCTGCTCCGCCCTTTTCATGCTCATAATTCAGCATAACAAAATCTGAGGTCTCCGTCAGCTCGTCTCTCACCATAATTCCGCTTACGCAGTTGTTGTTGAGCTTTGAAACAGAATCGATAGATGCTGAGATTACGGAATTGGTATCAGCCTGCTTATACATAAAGCTGAATGCGTCAGTACCCTCGTCGCCGTCCATAACGTTAAACTCGTTTCCGGCGCCAATAAGACCGCTGCTCTTTACGGTATACTGACCGTCGTGATATGAATAGCTGCCCGGCATGGTAGCTTCGCCTATATCCATAGTCTGCCAATCGCCGACCGAATCTGTATAGTTAACATTTATGACCTTAATCTCAGACAAGGTTGCCTCACCCGCGCTGTCAACCGCTCTTGCGGACATATACGCAATACCCTCCGGAGCGCCTGTATATTCGATAGAATACGGAGCTGTTTCGTCTGTTCCGAGAAGCTCGTCATTTCTAAAGAATTCAACTTTCTTAATACTGCGTCCGCTCTGCGCCTTTGCCGAAGCGGTGAGAGTTATTGTCTCGCCGTAATTATAGATTGAATTATTATCAATATTGAGTGTAACCTCCGGGTTTGCCGGTACAGCAGCAGTTTCTACTATATTATTAAGATAGTTTTCAAGATTTGTATAGCCGTTTGCCGCAAAAGCCTTGCCGTCCTCCGGATTGTTCTTGTCAAGACCGTTCTTGTCCTCATATTCATCGGGCATACCGTCACGGTCTGTGTCTGTCGGCGCTTCTGCCGAATTGAGCTCCGGCCAGCCGGCAACCTCGTTTTCGTTATTAATTGAGCGGCCTGTGCCGTTCTTGGCATCGTTTATAACTTTTGCGTCATAGCTGTCACGCTTCGGAATAATTGCTCCTGCGCCCTCAAGCACTTTTGCATACGCATTCTCTGCTGTGTCGATATTATCCATAGGAATGAGATAATCATACACGGGTTCATCGGGGAATACCGGCGTTGAATTCTCTCCGTAATCAACACCCTTTAAATTATCATTTGTGACTTCGGCATTGCCCTCAAGAACGTTTCCTGAAAAATAGTAAATGCCTGTTGCGGGATTCCAAATTCTGTCAAGCACATAATTATTGGTGATAGGGCCCGACTTGTAGTAATTATTGATTACGTTTACCGTAACACCCTCGCCGCCGTAAGCATTGTTAAAGCCCCAGTTATAAATAACGTTATTTACCATATCGTTATCTGCCGAGCCCTTAAATTCCGGGTGAGAATTGTTTGCAGCGTAATATCTCGGCAGTCGGCTTGTATGCGTTGCGACAAGATTATGATGATATGTAGTGTTTGCACCGCCCCATATTCCACCGTAGCCGTGACGGCCTTTTGCATGAACTGCCATAGCCAGACTTTCGGAAATCACACACCACTGAACGGTAGTATTTGCAACTCCGTACAGTGACATCGTTTCGTCTGTAGACCAGCTTGTTGAGCAATGGTCAAGAATTATATCTTTGTTATACCTTGCGAAAACTGCGTCGTTTTCCGCATGCGAAATGTCACCGGGACGGAAGCGCATATAACGGATTATGACATTGTCGGCCGCAATAACTATATTATAGTCGCCGACACAGATACCGTCGCCCGGCGCTGTCTGACCTGCGATTGTGATGTTCGGCTGCTCCAGTCTCAGCGCGGATTTCAAGTGTATAGTACCCGATACGTCAAACACAATTGTTCTGTTCGGTCGGCTTATTGCGTCACGCAGCGAACCCTCGCCGTCATCGTTCAGATTAGTAACATGATATACCTCTCCGCCTCTGCCGCCTGTTGTATACTTACCGCCGCCCTCGGCTCCGGGGAAAGCAGCAAGGTCTGCCGCTTTCGCCTGTTCAGGAGTCATAAGAGCGGAATTTTCCGACTGCTCCGCCGCAAAGACGCACGGAACCGTACATAATGCCATGGCAATCGCTATAACCAATGAAGCAATCCGCTTTAAGTTAGGATTTCTGTTCATAATTATTTTCCCTCTTTCTGAAAATCAGTTACTGTACGACATTTACTGTTTCAACAGATACGCCGTAAACGTCAATACCGTCTGCGGCATAAATCTCAATAGTTCCCGGCGCGCCGTCATAGGTGTATTTAAAAGCAGCGCCTGCCAGAACACTATATTCTGTACCGTTTATAAACAAGGAACGAGTAGAGCTTGAATTTGCCGAAGCCGCGTACACAGTAATGTTTGCCCCGGTCTTTACCGGAACAGTCAACGCACCCGCCTTATTCTTATTCAGGCGTATTCTGTTGGTGAAGGATATACCGTCAACAGTTTTGCTTCCCGTTTTAAGCTCCGCTCCGCTTGCAACAGTTATTTGCTCTCCGCTGAGCTCGCTGCCGTCTGAGGTTGTTGTTCCGTCAACAGTAAACGCTCCGCTTATTGCGCTTATTCCTTTAAACGTATACCAGCTTGTTGATTTTTCAGCCTTGACGCTTGGCTCTGCGACAGCAACCGTCACATTATCTACATAATATTTTCCGCTTGCGTCGGACACCGGCTCAAAGTATACAGCCTTTGTAACGGGCGTTTTCTTTGCTGTATTAATCTGGGTTCTGAACTCACCCGAACCGCTTATATCCATCGGTTTAGCGTCTACCAATACAGTTCCGTCAGACTTTGTCACCGTCAACTTGGCAACGGTGTTTGCCACGGCATCTACATCAGTGGAAACAGCAATACTATACCAGCCGTCCGCAGCATCCCACTGACCCATCTCGGCTGTACCGTTTGAGTATATCTTTCCGTCATCGGCAAAGGTAATCTTGTATGCCTTATCCGACTCTCCCGTCTGGAAATATACATTCATTGCCGGCTCATCGCCCGTCAGCAGGACATCACAGCTAAACTGCGGAACATAAGCATCTGACATATTATATTCACGGAAGATATAGCGGTCTCCTGTATAATCATCTGTCGGCTCGATTGCCATAATACCGGTTTCATTGCCGCCTATTCCGGTTGTCCATGTCGGACGGAGAACATTCTTCTCCTGCATCTGCCACAACCAGTCAAGACCGTAATCAAAGTTCCAGCTTATCACTTCTGAAGCCTTTGAAATAACCGGCTTTGACGTTCCGTCATACGCTTCACACAACGGAATCATTTCTTCAAGATTATTCCAGAGGAATACCTTGTAGCTTTCGCCTGCAACCTGACCTATATATGTTGTATCCTCAACCGCATCAGCCTCCAACTCATCGACCAAAGCGCCGTCCGCATTATATCCGCAGACGATAAGCTTTCCGCCCGGGAAGCCGCTGCCTTTATTTATTGTAACAACTCCGTCCTCATAGCTCTTGATATATGTATCATCGCTTGATTCGCTTATCTTAACATTTTCAAGACCGAGCCAGCCTGCATCAGGAACATTGGTTTCATCATAATCCGCAACCACGCCGAAGCCCATATAATACTCATCGCCCAAATCTTCACACTTCACACTCGTGAGCAGGGTCTTTGTTGTATATATTGTTGCACCGTTTTCAGTCTGATAAATATTGATTGTATCTCCGACTTTTTCAGCGATAAAGTAAAGGTTTGCGCTTTGACCCGTCTTATCCGTTACATCAGCAACAACCTCCGCTGTATTGCTGCCCTCGGCTCTCCTGATAAGCTGATATTTCAGATTTCCGTCACTACCGACACTACCTCCGAAAAAGTAAGTTGTACCGCCCGGATTAAGAGGATCAGCATAAAGATCGCTTCTGAATACAACACCAAACTGCTTGCTGCTCTGCATACGGCTTCTGTAATACATTCTCATATCACCGCTGAACTTTTGTGTGAGATATGCAAAATTATCATAGCTGCCTGTTCCTATCGAACCGCCCACTCCTGAAATTTTATATGTATAATCATCGGTCACTGTAACATACGGCGGAATATCGCCCGGGGCCTCGCCTACCACTGATAACTGCCATGGCGCAGGATCCTGAGTAATTGCAACCGTTTGGAAATCACTGCCCTTACCTAAGTTTTCATCAAAGCAGTATGCCGTGAGAGTAGCTCTTTGCGAAGTGGTAAAGGTCACAGGAATTGATATTGTTTCCTTACTCGTTATATTTACCTGCTGCGAAGCAATCGGAGCATCGTCCAGATACAGCCATATTTCTGTTACAGGCACATTCTTAGCTGAGTCAGGCTCTACCGTAACACTTACCGAATCACCTGATAATCTGAGCTGACCTATTTCGGGCTGAAGCTGTATCTTAGGTTCAGTCTGCTCCTGTGATAATTTCAGCATACTCAGCTTTGATACAGTTCTCGAATCACCTACGACAACTGCGCCGATGTTGAGACTATCGTCCGAAACCGTCAGCGAAGCGACTGCATTATCCTCTAAATCGGCAAGGCTTGTTCCTGCATAAAGCGTTATGCTGTTGCCAATACGTGAAATCTCAAACAGAGTGTAATCTTCAGCCGGATATGCGCCTGTCCAGATCTGCTCACCTTCATCGCCCGATGTGCTGTAACAAATCTGCTGATTAAAGCTGTCATCATAAATTTTTATAACATCAAAACTGATTCCGCTTGCCCCTGAACCTGAAATTCCTGTCTTTACTCCGCTTACTGCATTTGAGATATTATCAATTTTTGTAACCAGCTTGAAGTCTCCCGAAACCTGCTGTGTCAAAGATGAATTTTTCAGCAATGTGTAGCTTTCGCCGTCGTAGGACGCGCCGCCGACGGAATTCCAGCCCTGAGCCTGCTCCGCTCCGATAATGCAAAGCTGCACAGGAGCGCTGAGAATATAACTTCCATCGGATTTTACAGCTTTTGCAACTATGCTGTTATCACCAGTCGGAAGATTTGAAACAGCTGCCGACCAAACACCGTCTTGGTTTGTCTCAGAAACAGCAACAACCGTATTATTGCAGTAAAATTCAACCTTCGCTACGTCTGCGGACTTTTCACCGCCGATGTTCGCTTTAAGCTCTACGGCTTGGCTGTTATTATAAATATTACCAAACTCCTCAACAGCAACCGTTACATCATCGGGCTGCGGATTTGTTATTGCTTCCTCAACATAAATTTCAAGCCATGTAAGACCGTCAGGACCTATATTTGTACCATCGAGAGGATTTGACTTATTAAGTCCCATTTTATCCTCCCATGTATCGGGAATACCATCGCCGTCGGTATCATATGACGCATCTCTGGTCTCCTCTGTAAGCGCCGAGTATCCTCTGTCGTCATAATCAGCCTCCTGACCTGCCGGAACTCCGTCAAGCGGGTCGTCAACAAGACCAACACTGCCTTTGCTGCCTGTCGGCGCTGTTCTGCTGACAACATTGCTTACAATTCTCTCGTCAATCTTGTCACGCTTCGGGAGAGTAGCTCCGGCGTTGGCTATAACCTTATCGAATACTGCGTCAGTATCATCAAGAGTAATCGGATATTCGGCGGTATATGTCTGATACTGCTCATCAGGGGTCTTGATAACCATGTTTGTCTTGTCGGTTGTATCGTAGAACTTTGTATCAACATATACACCTGTATGCAGGTCGTCCTGCCAGTTATTCAGATTAACCTGCTGCGCCGCCGAATAATCCGGGTCATCTGCCTCAACGTCAATCTTGTTGCCCACAGCGTATACGCTGCCCAGCATATTTGTCTGATACTTCTGACCGACAGACAGCTCAAAAATTCTTGCACGCTTTCCGGCAGGTGTAGCCGGACCCGGACGGTAAATATTGTTCTGAATATATGTCTTTGCTCCGTTCTCTGTTCCATAACCTGCCTTATCGCCCCAGTTATAGAACACATTGTTCTTGATATCAACCAAGGTTTGTGAGTCCGTATATCCGGCAGTCATTGCAACAGTCTCGGAAGTACCTATTTTCGGATTACGGCTCTTATGGCTTGCAATCAGGTTATGATGCACCGATAGGTTAACTCCGCCCCATATTGCGGCATAGCTATGCTCACCCTTATCGTGTACACTTTGGTTTAAAGCCTCTGCGATAATGCTGTTCTGTATAGTTACATCTTTAACCGCATATGCCGAAAGGTTCTCGTCCGTTCCCCATGAGACCGAACAATGGTCAAGGATTACGTTTTGACAGTTGTCGGTTATCTCCAGTCCGTCACGAGCCGGCGTCACAGTTCCGTCCTCATGCTGCGAACCTACACGGAAGCGCAGGTATCTTAAAATTACATTATCAGATCCGACTTTAATATTGTCACCTCTGAAACAAATTCCGTCGCCGGGCGCAGTTTGTCCGAGTATTGTTATATTTCCTTTGCTTATGGATACATTAGATTTTAAATCCACATATCCGGAAACATCAAAAACAACAATTCTGTTCGGTTTAGAAACGGCATCCCTGAACGATCCCTCTCCGCTGTCGTTTAGGTTTGTAACATGGTATACCTCGATTTGTGCGCCGTCGTCCAATGCGCCTCTGGCTCCGCTTGCGTACATACCGCCGCCTTCTGCGCCTTTGAATGCCACAACCCTTGGGGACGTTTCCGATGCTGCATCAAAGTCTGAACCACCGCTTTGTGCAAATGCTGCAGACGGAATTCCAACGCTTCCGATTACAACAGCCGCCGAAACACACAGCGCGCCAAGTTTCTTAATACATTTGTTTTTCATAGCGTTCTCTCCTTTTTGCCTGTTCGCTTTTACTGTACAGCTAACGTATATTATTGACCTTAGCCGCTTTGATATAATCTCTTGGTTAGTTCTGCCACATCAAGGATGTGGCTTCCCTAATCCCTAATCCCTATGTTCCTACGTTTAAACACCAATACCGCGGCGAATTTATGAAAATTCACCACGGTAAGGCTTAGATTATAGTTCAAATTTGTCTAATATTAAGGCAACGCATATCATATGCTATCTATTCATCTCGTCCTGATGACCTGTAGCCTTATGGCTCTTTATAATACCGTCAATTTCACCGAGGCTGCTTACAGCCATATCGCCCAGAACTGTGTTCTTAACTGCCGACATCGCATTTCCGTATTCAACAGCCCTCTGCATATCATCGCAGGTAATCATTCCGTAGAGCGCGCCTGCCAGATATGCGTCACCGCTTCCGACACGGTCAACAACCTCAATATTATTATACGGCTCTTCTTCGTAGAACTTGCCGTCGTAGTATATCTTAGACGAGAAATTATGTATCTTGGGACTGATGACCTCACGGCGAGTTGTTGCAACGACCTTGCAGCCGTAATCATCGCAGTAGCTCTTCATAATCTCTTCAAGAGTTCCTGTCTTTTGGAGCATACGCCTTGAGGTCTCCTCCGAAACAAACAGAATATCCACATACGGGAAAATCTTTGTAACGGTTTCTCTTGCAGTCGCCTCGTCCCAGAGTGACGCACGGTAGTTTATATCAAATGAAATTATCGTACCGTTTTCTTTGAACTTCTTGATAATCTCAATAGTAGTCTCTCTGAGTTCCTCATCTATTGCCAGGGTAATACCGCTGACATGGAACACAGAGGTCTTGTAGAACACCGAGGGAGGAATTTCATTAACCCTCAGGGTTGTCATTGACGACCTTGCTCTGTCATACACAACCGATGATTTTCTCGGATATGCTCCGGTTTCGTAATAATAAATACCGAGACGCTTTTCGGGTGAAGTATCATAGACGATCATATCGTCGCTGACATCACCGTATCTGATCATATTCTTAACAAAGTGACCGATCTTGTTCTCGGGAAGCTTTGTGATAATAGCGCTTCTGATACCCAAAATAGCGCTGCCGCTGGCAACATTAAGCTCTGCGCCGCCGGCTCTTTTGTCAAAAACGTAGCTCTGTGAAATCTTATCTGTTCCCGGAGGCGAGAGGCGAAGCATAACCTCGCCCATTGTCACCAAGTCATATTCTCTGTCTCTCTTAATAAAATCCATAAGGCTTTAACCTCCCTGTCTTATATAATACGCTCTTAAATCACTAAACCTCTATACCGAAATAATTCTTTGCGTTATTGAAACAAATTCCCTTGACTATTGTTTCAAGAGTATCCATGTCGGACGGGAACTCTCCGTCCTCAACCCATGTGCCTAAGATATTGCACATAATTCTTCTGAAATACTCATGTCTTGTATAAGATAAGAAGCTTCTGGAATCTGTGAGCATACCAACGAACTTGTTAAGCGCGCCGAGATTTGCAAGAGCCTTCATCTGGTCAGTCATTCCGTCACGCTGGTCACAGAACCACCAGCCCGAACCAAACTGAATTTTTCCGCCTGCGCCTGCGCCCTGGAAGTTGCCGAGCATTGTACCTATAACGTAATTATCCTTTGGATTGAGTGTATAAAGTATAGTCTTAGGCAAATTGTCGGTCTTTTCCATTGCGTTTAAGAGATTTGACAAATCCTGTGCAATTGAGTAGTCAGCGATTGAGTCAAAGCCTGTGTCTGCGCCCAGTATATCAAACATTCTGGTGTTGTTGTTTCTGAGTGCGCCGATATGAAGCTGCATAGCCCAGTCAAGCTCGGTGTACTTCTTGGCAAGGTCAATGAGAACTGATGACTTAAAGCCCTTAACCTCATCATCAGTGATAGGCTCGCCGTTCATCGCCTTTTTGAAAACAGCATTTGCGTCAATGCCTTCACAGTACGGAACGCCGTCAAGAGCATGGTCGCTGATGCGGCAACCTGCCTCATGGAAGAAGTCGATCCTGTTATAAGCCGCCTTTATCATATCGTCATACGAATTAATCTCAATGCCCGAAGCCTCCGACAGCTTTGCAATATACGAAACGAACGTCGGCTTGTCAATGTTAATCATAAAGTCAGGTCTGAATGCCGGCAGAACCTTTGCCTTGATATGACACTTCTCGGCAATCTTTTTGTGCCACTCAAGGGAATCAATAGGATCGTCTGTTGTGCAGATAGCCGCAACATTGGAGTTGTTAATAAGATATGAGGGGCTCATATTTGTTTCTTTTATTACGGCGTTTGCCTTGTCGAATATTTCGCGGGCGGTATCGGCACGGCAGATAGTGTCTATACCAAAGTATCTCTGTAGCTCAAGATGCGTCCAGTGATAAAGCGGATTGCCTATACCATACTGAAGCGCCGAGCAAAATGCGTTAAATCTGTCAAAGTCAGACTGCTGATTACCGGTTCTGTGACCGGTCATATACTTTTCGTCTATGCCCATAGAACGCATATAACGCCACTTATAGTGATCTCCGTCAAGAAATATCTGAGTTATACTCTCAAACGGCTTGTCTTCATACATCTCCTGAGGACTCAGGTGACAGTGATAGTCAAAAATCGGCATATCGGCCGCAAAATCATGATACAGCTTCTTTGCAGTATCATTATGCAGCATAAAATCCTTGTCCATAAACTTTTTCATTTTAAATTACCTCCATTTAATTGATTCAGAATATGATTATACTTCAAAAATTATTATTTACTTAATTTAATGCACAGTTAAACTTACACAGATTTACATATGATATTATACACTATTTCTATGGTGAATTGCAATAGTTTTTTAACACATTTAACAAATTATTTTCATACATATTAACAAAAAATTTCCCGAGTGTATATTATCAAACCGCTTCAAATCCGAGCATTCCGAGGGTTTAGCAATTTTTCTGTATTTTCCAAAAAAACTATTGATTTATTGCCACGGATATGATATAATGCGTGTGTACTTAGAAAATGGAGGCATGCATTATGGGACTACCGGAAGGTCGAGATATATATATTGAACGAGAAGAAAACGATAAGCCATATGTAATGAAAAATTCTCATATGCATGATTACTATGAGATATATTATCTTATGGCAGGAACCCGGCGATATTTTATTAATCATACGCTCTACAATATGGAACCCAGCGATGTAGTATTGGTGGACAAAAACGACTTACATATGACCACAATGATTTCATCTGAGCATTACTATGAAAGATATCTTATAACATTCAACGATAACTTTGTCAGCCGGGTATGTGAACACATTGACAAAGATGTTTTTCTCAGTGCGTTTAAGGCAAGAAAGGTTCATGTGCCTGTTTCAAAGCGTTACGCTTTCGAGGGTCTTCTCCATAAGCTGAGTGCGGAATGTGACAAGAATGACGAATATTCGGCATATTTGGCTCAGTCACACCTGTCAGAAATCATAATTTTCCTCGACAGATGCGCCGGTCACAGTGTTGCTCCGTTTGATGATATCAGCGTTCATGAGGAGCGAATTCAGCAGGTTTGCAAGTACATAATCAACTACTACAACCAGCCGATTACTCTGGCTGAAATTTCTAAAATGGCATATATGAGTCCGACATACTTTTCAAAGAAATTCAAAAAGGTTACGGGGTTCGGATTTAATGAATATTTGAACAATGTGCGCATAAAAATGGCGACAAACATGCTTATTGAAACGCAGTATTCGGTCACTGAGATAGCAAGGTTCTGCGGCTATAAGGACAGCAACTACTTCGGCGACGTTTTCAAAAAGATAATGGGCGTTTCACCCAGCAAATACAGAAAAACAAATTATACGTTTTAATTCAAAATGGCTGCTGCGTTACTCACCGCAGCAGCCATTGTTTTTGTAATATAAATTGTAGTTTAAATTAATAAAGCCAGACCCAGTTCCGCCCGCCTAGCCCGGGCGGGTAACATCTTCCCCTCCGGGGAAGCCGTTATTAGGGGCGCTGCCCCTAAAACCCCGTATTCAGGGGTATTAGGGGATGAAATCCCCTAAATCGCGTCTCCTGTAAGGAGACACGATAGAGCGCTCGGGGCGGAGGCGGCTATGACCGGACTTGCGGAGCAAGTGCGTATGCACTATATCATGCGACTTTTTCATAGCAACTAAGGTCAATAACAAACGTGAGTTGTATAACAGAGCGCAATAGGGTGGGCGAACTGCTCGTCAAACTATAATTTATCAACGCATCCCCTTTAATTTTCATGACGAAATATTGATTTTCCGTAACTCTGAGCCAGCCTGTTAAACGGCGGCTCCTTTAATTCCCGTCAATCCAATTCTTTTCAATTTCCGCTTTCAACTCACCGAACATATTAATATATATTTCTTTAGTTTCCTGCACGATGCCAAGCGCAATATCCTCATTGTACGAATGTGCCACATTATTTCGAGCTGACAATGCTTTGAGCCACGCGTCGCTGTCATTTATCATTCCCGCCTGATATGCTGTCTTGATAATCGTTCTGGGCGAGCCTGTCGCACTGCCGGTATGTCCGTAGTTTTCAAGCAATTCCTTCATTAACTTCCAGGACTGCTCAAATGCTATTTCAAACAAACCCACGAGCCCCGTCAGCGTAACCGTATCATAAGGCGGTTCTAATTTTACTGCTTCTGACAAGTTCTTATACGCACGGCAGAAATTCTCATATTTTTTCATAAATAACAACTCCTTCGCGGTCGATTGATTCGACCAAATCCTCTTGAACGGGCTTATCCATATGAACAACATCGAATTTAAGCAATGTCGGAACAAATTCTTCAACATCAATACCGAATTCTTCCGTGTTTCCGCCGTACACTGCAAGGTCAATATCACTGCGTTCTTTGTAATCACCCCGCGCACGTGAACCGAACAGAGTTATGCGGTTAACCCCATACTGCTTTCCTATATCGATAATAGAGGTTAATACCTTATCCGTCAAGCCAAAATCACTCATTCAAATATTCCTCCGTCCGCTTCCTGATTCCCAACATTAACCACCGCAAAACACTTAATCAATATATGCTCTTACTCTGAATTCAACACCGCAGTTTTGAGCAATTTTTCTGCATTCCTCAATATCTTCATCGGGCATTGTCTTGTCGACTACCGAGAACACAACCCTGTCCACATATCTGTTTGCAAGCTTTGCGAATTCCTGCAGCGCCTCAAAAGCCTGCTCGCCGTAGCGGCTTTTACAAAGCTCCTGATACTCTTTGGCATTGGGTGCGTTGAGGCTGACAGAAACAACGTCTATCACACCTTTCATGTCAGGTGTGACATCTCTGCCGCAAATCAGGTTAGCCTGACCGTTTGTATTGATACGTATCGGCATATCCGGACAAGTCTGCTTTATCCACCTTGACACATCAATCAAGTCGTCAAATCTTTCCGTCGGCTCGCCGTATCCGCAAAACACAACCTGGTCGTATTTGCTCATATCCCGTTTTTCAAAATCCTGTTTAATCTCCTCAACAGTCGGTTCACGGTCAAGCCAGAGATTATCCTCGCCGTTAACATTGTCATGCTTGTTTCTGACGCAGAAAGAACAAGCGTTTGAACACCTGTTTGTAATGTTTACATACAATGATTTATGATACTCATAAGTTATAGTCATATTCTTACTTCCTTCGCTATATTTTAGAATGTAATATTATTTATATCAGCTGGTTATATGCCATAAATACCATGCCTTTTTCAAAATCTATTGCCGGCTGAACAACATCCGAAAGCATATAGATTCCGGAATCGGTTTCTTCCTCCGCAGCGTCAAGCACAACCGTAAACACCGCTCCGGCTCCGGGATAATTCGACACAAGAATTTCTCCGTTCATATTTTCTGCAAGCTTTTGGCATACTATAAGTCCGCAGCCCTTATATACCTGCACATCATTAACGCCTTTTTCGAGTTCGGTTATCTTTTTGTTCATCACTGCGGAAATCTTTTTAATATCAACGCCAATTCCGTAATCAAGCACGGATACCGCGACCTTGTTATCCACATGATTCAGAATAACTTCGATACGTTTTTTGACAGAATGTGCGTGCATCAGAGCATTTACGATTAAATTCGTCAAAACCATCAAAAATTCGGTTGAGTTGATGCGTGCGTATATGTTTTTCTTGACGTTATTTTTAAACACAATTTTTTCAGATACGGTCTGCGGCATGATTTTCTGTACATACTCAATATATTCTTTAAGCATACGCCGCATGTCTGTCCGTATTCGTATTATGTCCTCTGCTTCGTTCGGCTTGAATATTTCGCTGATGCTTCTGACCCTGAAAGCTGTTTCACAGACAATGCTGTTGATACCGGCAAGGCGCAGCATATCGTCATTGGCCAACATATTTTCTTTCATAATTGTATTCACAACGCCGACAACAAAATACGCCATATCTTCGACAACCTTAGTGATAATATTATTTTTATCGTTAAACACTTTGTTTACGCCCGGACAATTAAGGTATGCCTTTTCCTTTTTAGTCAGATTATGAATAAACTTCCTGAACTCACTTTTCTTAATTTCACCGAGACCGCCGTCTACATTCATCAATCCATTTGACCTTGCCTCATAATCATTAAACATTTTTAACGTTCCTTTCGGTTATATATAATTATAATAACATAACTTATTCGATTTTTCAACCGTCATATGAGATTTATATGTTTTATATTTTTATCACTTAAATAATTGCTTATTTTGTTTATTTTTACCTTGAAAAATCAGGTGTTAAGAAGTATAATATTAAAAGTATGACTTATTTACATAAGTAGATAGAACCCGCGAACACACAGCGGTGTTATGAATGTTTATACAAAAGGAGAAATAATTGAAATGCTGACTTTAGACAAAGTTTATCATGCTGCACACGTACTTAAAGAGGTCATCAGACCTACCGAGCTTATAAGAACGTCAAGAATGTGTCCGGACTGCAACCTGTACATAAAGACCGAAAATCTTCAGGTAACCGGTTCATTTAAGGTAAGAGGCGCATACTATAAGATCTCTCAGCTCTCTGACGAAGAAAAGAAAAAGGGTGTTATCGCTTGCTCTGCCGGCAACCATGCGCAGGGCGTGGCGCTTGCGGCGGCAAGAAACGGGATAAAGGCAAAAATATGTATTCCTGACGGTGCGCCCATATCAAAGGTTGAAGCGACAAAGAGCTACGGTGCGGACGTATGCCTTGTCGAGGGTGTATATGACGACGCTTACGAGAAAGCCGTATCTCTCGTTGAGGAGACCGGCGCAACCTTTATCCATCCGTTTGATGATGAAATGGTTATTGCCGGTCAGGGTTCAATCGGTCTTGAGATAATAGATCAGCTGCCTGAGATTGATGCGGTTGTCGTTCCTGTCGGCGGCGGCGGACTCATCAGCGGCGTTGGCTTTGCTCTCAAATCGCTTGACCCTGATATCAAAGTTTACGGCGTCCAGGCTGAAGGCGCTCCGTCTATGAAACGTTCAATAAGTGATAACAAAATTGAGACCTTGAGCGACGTTCATACTATAGCCGACGGTATTGCGGTAAAGACTCCGGGTGACAATACATTTGAGCTTTGTAAAAAATACGTTGACGATATAGTAACCGTATCCGATGACGAAATTTCCACGGCAATACTTGAGCTTATTGAACGTGAAAAGCTGATTGCCGAAGGTGCAGGTGCAACATCGGTCGCTGCCGTAATGTTTAACAAAATCCCCGTTAAGGGTAAGAACGTAGTATGCCTTGTATCCGGCGGCAACATAGATGTAACCATACTTTCAAGAGTTATTAACAGAGGTCTGCAAAAAGCAGGACGACTCGCCGAACTCGTTATTGAGCTGACCGATAAGCCCGGACAGCTCCTGGGCGTCTCGAAGATTATCTCAAGCTACGGCGCAAATGTTGTATCACTTGAACATAACCGCTCAGACGAGAGACTTGATATAAACGACTGCGTTCTGAGAATTTCAATCGAGACCAGAAACCAGGCGCACCTTGATGAAATAAAAGACGCTCTCACCAAAAACGGTTATAAAATCAGATAATAAATAAATTAATTTTTGGAGGTAAAATAATATGAACAAAATTCACACAAACAATGCTCCCGAAGCAATAGGACCATATTCACAGGCCGTTGAATCAAACGGTATGATTTACACATCGGGACAGATTGCAATCAATCCGGCAGTCGGAGATATAGAGGCAAAGGACATTCAGGGTCAGACCGAACAGGTCATGAAAAATCTGGGCGCTGTTCTTGAGGCTGCGGGTTCTTCGTTTGATAAGGCGGTAAAGACCGTATGCTTTTTGGCAGATATGAATGATTTTGCCGCATTTAACGAGATATACGGAAAATATTTCACATCAAAACCTGCACGTTCATGCGTTGCTGTAAAGTCGCTTCCCAAGGGTGCACTCGTTGAGGTAGAAGTTATAGCTGAAAAATAATTTCTGAAATAATTCCAGTAGGAAATTGTTAAAAAGTTGAGCCTCTCCATAGGGGAGGCTCATTATGTAACCAATATGTTTGAGACCGGGCGGCTAATTATAACCGCCTATACTTATTTGTGCAAATTGTAGTTTATATGCGGATTATTGCAAGCAAAGCTTGCAGCCGAACACCGCCTGTGCAATGGGCGGTAATGCAAACTGCGGTAGGGCGGCTTGCCGCCACGATAGGTGC
>CAJKEB010000020.1 GCA_905198865.1 uncultured Eubacteriales bacterium | reverse complement strand
ACACCTAAGTTGTGCTGAATAACCGCAGGCGAACTACTCGTCAAACTATAATTTATCTATGTTACTTGCCTAAATTATAATTAATTTGTTAAAAGATTAACGTCATACTTGACATTTGGACCGTATTAATATAAAATATTTGTGTGACTTATAATAGAACAGGAGTTGATGAAAGTGGGTTTGACACTTACGGAAAAGATTTTGAGGGCACACATGGTTGAGGGCGAGCCTGTCAAGGGACAGGAAATCGGTATTAAAATCGACCAAACTTTAACTCAGGACGCTACAGGAACAATGGCATATCTCGAATTTGAGGCTATGGGTGTTCCGAGAGTTAAAACCGAGAAATCTGTTGCATATATAGACCATAACACGCTTCAGAGCGGCTTTGAAAATGCAGACGACCACCGTTTTATCGGCAGTGTATGCAAGAAGCACGGTATTTACTTCTCACGTCCCGGTAACGGTATCTGCCATCAGGTTCATCTTGAGCGTTTCGGCATTCCGGGCAAGACGCTTATCGGTTCGGACAGCCATACTCCTACCGGCGGCGGAATCGGTATGATTGCAATCGGAGCCGGCGGTATGGACGTTGCTGTTGCTATGGGCGGCGGCACGTACTACATCACATACCCGAAAATTGTCAAGGTTGAACTCACCGGAAAGCTCAGTCCGTGGGTTGCAGCAAAGGACGTTATACTTGAAGTCCTGAGACGTCTGTCGGTTAAAGGCGGTGTCGGCAAGGTAATCGAGTATTGCGGAGAGGGTGTAAAGACTCTGTCGGTTCCCGAGAGAGCAACGATTACAAACATGGGCGCTGAGCTTGGCGCAACAACTTCTATATTCCCGTCGGATGAAATAACGCGTGAATTCCTCAAGGCACAGGGCAGAGAGGACGTTTACACGCCTTTGTCAGCTGATGCGGACGCTGAGTATGATGAAATTGTCGAGATTAACTTAAGCGAGCTTGAGCCGATGGCTGCTTGTCCGCATTCGCCGGATAATGTAAAGAAGATTTCCGAGCTTGCAGGCATGAAGATTGACCAGGTTTGTATCGGTTCATGCACAAACTCTTCACTTCTTGATATGCTTAAGGTTGCATATATACTTGACGGAAAGACGGTGGATCCGGGTGTCTCTCTTGCTATTGCACCGGGTTCAAAGCAGGTTCTTAACATGATTGCCGAAAACGGCGCATTGTCAAAAATGATTGACGCCGGTGCAAGAATTCTCGAAAGCGCCTGCGGTCCGTGTATAGGTATGGGTCAGTCGCCGAATTCGGGCGGTATCTCGCTCAGAACCTTTAACAGAAACTTCGAGGGCAGAAGCGGTACAAAGGACGGTCAGATTTATCTCGTATCACCTGAGGTTGCGGCTGTTTCGGCTATTGCAGGTGTAATGACAGATCCGAGAACTCTCGGCGATATGCCTGAGTTTAAGCTCCCTGAGGTGTTTACGATTAATGACAACATGGTCGTACCGCCGATAGAAGAAGAAAAGATGGATACGGTTGAAGTTTTAAGAGGACCGAACATCAAGCCGTTCCCGGTATCTGAGGCAATGGCTGACGAGATTGACGCAAAGTGCAGCTTAAAGGTCGGCGACAATATCACAACCGACCATATCATGCCTGCCGGTGCAAAGATTTTGCCGCTGCGTTCAAATATTCCGAAAATTTCGGAATACTGCTTTGCAGTGTGTGATGAAGAATTCCCGAAGCGTGCGCTTGAGCTTGGAAAGAGTATCGTTGTCGGCGGCAGCAACTACGGTCAGGGTTCGTCAAGAGAGCATGCAGCGCTCGCACCGCTCTATCTCGGAGTTAAAGCAGTGCTTGTAAAGTCCTTTGCAAGAATTCATATGGCTAACCTTATCAATGCAGGTATTATACCTATGACATTTGTGAACGAGGCTGACTATGACAGGATTGACCAGTTAGATGAGCTTTCGATAGAGAATGTAAGAGAACAGGTTGCAAGCTCTGACAAGATTAAGATTACTGACAAGACCAAGGGCTTTGAGTTTGAAGCAAATATCGACCTGTCACAAAGACAGAGAGAAATGCTTCTTGCCGGCGGACTGCTTAACTATACAAAGAATAATGCGTAAGTTTTACCATTCGGGTAAAGCTTGATGGGCATAGTTCTGTTTGCAAAAAAAATAAACAGGGGAGTATATATTGTGTACTGAGCAAAAAGCTTAGTATGCTCAAACAACTAAGGAGTATTATTGACTTTAGTTGGTTTGAATCTAAACATTTAAATTTAAAATACAAACCTGAAAGCAGGTTTGGTCACAGGAGGTAAACAAAATGGATTACACAGCACAAGTTGCAGAAGCGCAGAAGAAATTTGGCGAGGTTCTTGCTGAGCAGCTCGAAAGAGTTGAAAGAATGAAGGCAGAAAAGGACTTTATTGATTATAGCAAGCTCGATAAGATTATTATCGGCGTTGTCGGCGGAGACGGTATCGGTCCGGCCATCACAGAACAGGCAGAGAGAATTCTGAAGTTCTTGCTTAAAGACGACGTAATTGCCGGAAAGGTTGAGTTCAAGGAAATCACCGGTTGTACAATCGAGCACCGTGCCGAGGTCGGTCAGGCGCTTCCGGATGACGTTTTAGAGGAGCTTAAGGAATGCCATGTTATTCTGAAGGGTCCTACAACCACACCGAGACAGGGCGACCCGTGGCCGAATATCGAGAGTGCAAATGTTGCAATGCGTAAGGCTCTTGATTTGTTCGCAAACGTAAGACCGGTTAAGGTTCCTGAACAGGGCATCGACTGGACATTCTACAGAGAAAACACTGAGGGCGGCTATGCAGTAGGCTCAAAGGGCGTTAATGTAACAGATGATCTGGCGATTGACTTTGTTGTTCAGACAAAGGAAGGAACCGAGAGAATTGCAAGAGCTGCATTCGACTATGCAAAGAAAGCCGGCAAGACACGTGTTACATGTGTAACAAAGGCAAATGTAATAAAGACTACGGACGGTAACTTCCTCAGCATCTGTAAGGAGGTTGCAAAGGATTATCCGGGAATTGAGCTTGACGACTGGTATATCGATATCATGACCGCAAAGCTCGTTGACCCCAAGAGAAGAACGCAGTTCCAGGTATTGGTGCTGCCTAACCTCTACGGCGATATCCTGACGGACGAGGCTGCCGAGTTCCAGGGCGGCGTAGGTACGGCAGGAAGTGCGAATATCGGTAAGCGTTATGCTATGTTTGAAGCCATTCACGGAAGCGCGCCGAGAATGGTGCAGGAGGGCAGAGACAAGTACGCTGACCCGTGCAGTATCATCAGAGCGGCTGTTATGCTTCTTGAGCATATCGGATATATCGACAAGGCAAAGGCACTTGAAAAGGCGCTTGACGAGTGTATGTACACCGAGAAGAAGCTCGTTATCACAGGCAGAGATACCGGCGCAACCTCGGCTGAATTCGCCGACTATGTTATGAGCAAGCTGGTATAAACATAACAAGTAAAGGAATAAACATAATAGGGAAAGAGAGTGGGAATTATCCCGTTCTCTTATCCCTTGCTTCAGGAGAAATGAATTAGGAGAAATGAAATGGAGAAAAAGGTATCGGGTTCTGTGATAAACAGACTTCCCAGATATTTCAGGCACTTGACGGATTTGTATGAGAGCGGTACAGAACGTATTTCATCAAAAGAGCTGAGTGAACGAATGGGAGTTACTGCTTCCCAAATCCGGCAGGATTTAAACTGCTTCGGCGGTTTCGGACAGCAGGGTTATGGTTATAATGTGGAGATGCTCAGAACTGAAATTGCGAATATACTGGGTCTGAACCGTGGTTATACTGCGATAATGATTGGCGCGGGACATATGGGACGGACTTTTGCAACGAATACAAAGTTTGAAAGCCGAGGCTTCAAGCTTATCGGCATATTTGACAACGACCCTGATGTAATCGGAACAAAGATTACGGACTTTACCGTAATGGATTATGCCGGTATCAGGGAATTTATAAATGAGAACAAGCCGCAAATGGCAATTCTTACTGTGCCCAAGGAAGCCATGAAGGAAGTGGCTGAGGATTTGATACATATGGGCATAAAGGCGTTTATGAACTTCTCGTACACTGAACTTGAGGAGTCAGAGGGAATAATTGTAGAGAATGTGCATCTCAGCGACAGTCTGATGCGGCTGTCATATAAGATTGCACAACGCAGTAACGAAGAGAATAGTGAATAGGGCTCCCCAAAATGCTTGCGTTTTTGGGAAGAGGAGCAAGCGCAGGGATTTGCGACGAAGGTGTTATTATGAAGGTATATGCACTTGTGGGCAGATCGGGCACAGGAAAATCACATCACAGTATGTGGGTTGCCCGTGAAAATAATATTGAATATATAATCGATGACGGACTTCTTGTTTCGGATAATCAAATCATTGCCGGAAAGAGCGCAAAGCGTGAGCCGACAAAGATAGCCTCGGTACGCCGTGCGATATTCAGCGATCCGAAGCATCAGGAAGAGGTTAAAAATGCTATCGCTGAATATAATATCGATTCTCTGCTGATAATCGGTACGAGCGTTAATATGGTTGACAAGATTGCCGAAGCGATTGGCGTTGCTCCTATTGAGAAATACATAAAAATCGAGGACGTTTCAACACCCGAAGAAATGAAAATCGCTAATGAAATGCGTATGAAGCACGGAAAGCACGTCATTCCCGTGCCTACGTTTGAGGTCAAGAAGCAGTTTTCGGGTTACTTTATCGACCCGATGGTTCAGTTCTTCACCCGAAAGAACGACACTATCGCAGAGGAAAAGACGGTCATGCGTCCGACCTACAGTTATCTGGGTGACTATAAGATTTCGCCCAAGGCGATTTATGACATTTGCGCATATGAAGCGTCAAGATTTAAAAGTATGTATAAGCTTTTGAAATTCAAAAGCCGTACCACAAAGGGAAACCGATTGATTTTGGATATAGAGTTGTCGCTTCGTTATCCGTACAATGTTGCCGAAGAGGCAAGAAAGATTGCAGACAGCATAAAAACTTCGATTGAAGAACATACATCAATCAATGTAAAATACGTTAATATTTATGTCAAAGCGCTTCACGTTTCAAGGATTTACCTGAAGCAGAAGCAGCTTGAACAAACCGAGAGTGAAAAAGACGATGATATATTTAAAGCATGACTTTAATCCCGTACATACATTTGACTGCGGTCAATGCTTCCGCTGGAACATTGCGGATACAGAAGATGAATATATCGGCGTTGCCGGCGGAAAAGTGTGCCGCGTTAAAGGCAGTGAAGTTTTCTGCCCCGATGAGGATAATGCGTTTTGGGAGAACTATTTCTGTGCGGATATTGATTATCAGAATATAAAGTCCTTGCTCGGAGAGAATGACCCGAAGCTCCGAAAGTGTATAGACTTCGGCGGCGGAATTCGTTTGCTCCGTCAGGATACTTGGGAAACGATTATATCTTTTATCATATCTGCAAATAATAATATTCCGAGGATTAAGAAAATCATTGAAACCATGTGCCGTGAATTCGGTGATAAAATCGAAATTCAGGACAAAAATATAAACAATTCAGACTATTACACATTTCCGACAGCGGAAAAGTTATGCTCGCTTGATATTTCTGATTTGGCGTGCCTGCGTGCCGGATATCGTGATAAGTATATTATGGACGCTGCTTCAAAGGTTGCAAGCGGCGAGGTTGACTTAAGCGCTTTGCCGGATATGCCTACTCTTGATGCAAAAAAAGAGCTTATGAAGATAAAGGGCGTGGGCGGTAAGGTTGCGGACTGCATACTGCTGTTTTCGCTGTCAAGATGGGAATTGTTCCCCAAGGATGTCTGGATTAAGCGGATACTGAGCGAGGTTTACGGCGTTGCCGAAAAGGAAATTGATGGGTTCATAACCAGCAAATACGGTGATTATGCCGGCTTTGCCCAGCAGTATATGTATTACTATTATCGGGAAAATAATATTTAGAAATAAAAATATATTTGGACAAATCAAAGTAATTAGGAGGCAGATATTATGTTAGTTTCAGCAACAGAAATGTTAAATAAGGCAGTTGCAGGCAAGTATGCCGTAGGTCAGTTTAACATAAACAATCTTGAGTGGACTCGCTCGGTACTTGCAACAGCACAGGAGAACAGTTCACCGGTAATCCTGGGTGTATCTGAAGGCGCCGGCAAGTACATGACAGGCTTCAAGACGGTTGCAGCAATGGTAAAAGCCATGATTGAGGAGATGAATATTACTGTTCCGGTCGCTCTTCATCTTGACCACGGTACCTATGAGGGCTGCTATAAGTGTATAAAGGCAGGTTTCTCATCGATTATGTTTGACGGCTCACATTTTGCAATTGACGAGAACGTGGAAAAGACCAAGGAGCTTGTTACAGTGGCTCACGCAATGGGACTTTCGATTGAAGCCGAGGTAGGCTCAATCGGCGGCGAAGAGGACGGCGTAGTAGGCGCGGGAGAAATTGCTGACCCGAATGAGTGTAAGAGAATAGCCGATCTGGGCGTTGACTTCCTCGCGGCAGGCATAGGCAATATCCACGGCAAGTACCCCGAAAACTGGGCAGGTCTTGACTTTGACGCTCTGGCAAAGACAAAGGCGCTTATCGGTGACCTTCCGCTTGTTCTTCACGGCGGAACAGGTATTCCTGAGGATATGATAAAGAAGGCGATATCTCTCGGCGTTGCAAAGATAAACGTAAACACAGAGTGCCAGCTTTACTTCCAGGAGGCAACAAGAAAGTATATCGAGGAGGGCAAGGACCTTCAGGGCAAGGGCTATGACCCGAGAAAACTTCTTGCACCCGGCGCAGAAGCGATTAAAGTAATCGTAAAAGAAAAGATGGAGCTTTTCGGATCAATCGGCAAGGCATAATTAATTAGGGGTCTTAGGGGATTTAATCCCCTAAGACCCCTAATTAATTATTGTTCTAAATAAATTTCCCCTTTACAAATTATTAACAATATAGAGTTTGACAATTTGCCTGAATCATGATATACTGTAAATCAATATGTTTTATTGATTTTTTAATTTGTGAATTGAAAGGATGATTTTTTTGGACGCGGTACCCCCTCGACAAATGTTGTGGATAGTTTTTATAGTGTTTATGCTGCTTGCTATGATTACAACGTGTATACATCAGTCGGCAATAGTAATCGGAGACGCAAGGCTGAAAAAACTTGCTGAAGACGGAAACAAGAAAGCTAAAAAGCTTGAAAAGCTGCTTGACGGTGGTTCGTCGGCTTTTGCCGGTGCAATGCAGTTTATAAGCACGCTGATTTTGATTGTTTGCGGCATATGCTCTCAGCTGTTGTTCAGAGAGCCTTTGACGAGCGCGCTTATGCACAGCGGTATTAGTACCGGAGTTTCATTCTGGCTTGCCTTTGCGATAATCGTTTTGCTGACTGCCCTTGTATATTTGGTTTTTGGTGTGTTTGTTCCGAAAGGCTATGCCGGTAAGCATGCTGAGGGTATAGCTTTGACTTCGGCGTCTTTGGCGGTGCTTCTTACATACGTCTGCATGCCGTTTGTTTGTCTGCCCGGGGTCGTTTCAAAAATCGTGCTGCGTATTCTCGGCGTAAAGCCCGGTGAGAATGATGAGGACGTAACTGAAGAAGAAATCCGTATGATGGTTGATATTGGCTCGGAGAGCGGAGTTATTGATGATGATGAAAAGGAAATGATTCATAATATTTTCGAGCTTGACGACAAGCCGGTTGAGGATATTATGACCCACAGGACGGACGCGGTCATTCTTTGGATAAACGACGGCGCCGATAAGTGGGAAGAGGTTATCAACGAGACAAATCATACGAGATACCCTGTTTGCGGAAACGCAATCGACGATATTCTCGGAGTTGTTAACAGCAGGGATTTTTATAAATTCTTAATCAAGGACAGAAACGGCGACCTGCGCAGTATTCTGCGAAAACCGTACTTTGTTCCTGAATCGCTCAAAGCAGACGAAATGTTTTCACAGATGCAGGATAAGAACGCGCACTTTGCCATTGTTCTTGACGAGTACGGTGGCTTCAGGGGTATTATAACCCAAGAAGACCTGATTGAGGAAATTGTCGGCGAGCTGTACAGTGAATATGACAGACCTGAGGAAGATCTTGACATAATACAAATGAGCGATGATACATGGCTCATTTACGGCAGCGCTGATATTGACGATGTGCGTGATGAGCTTGGTGTTGATATTCCGGATGATGAATACAATACGTTTGCGGGACTTTTGCTTGACGAGCTGGGAACTGTTCCGGCTGACGGCGAGACTCCCGAACTGACCGTAGGTCGAATGAAAGTCAATATCACAAAAATTACCGAACACAGAATCGAAGAAACTGTTGTCACATTACTGCCGAAGTCCGATGATGACGAAGCCGCAGAATTTGATGGCTCAAATGATAAAAATAAGTCCTCGGAAGATGCTAAAGAGAAGGATTGAGAATAAACAATAAGAGTAATATAAGAGGAATAATTATAAAATGAGTTTTAAGAAGATTATTGCCGCTATCACTCTTACTGTTTGTGTGTTTTCATTAAATCTTACGGCTTATGCGGAGGTATTGCCGAATTTTAATCAGGTTAATTGGTATGATGATGACACATATACAGATGTAAACAGCGGTGAATGGTATTATTATTACGTTGGATTTGCGTATGAATACGGAATTATGAGCGGCACTGATGTTGGTTATTTTGAACCCGGCGGCAGTATTACGCTTGCAGAGGCGGTTACTGTTGCTGCAAGACTTAATGCCGTGTACTACGGCAATAGCATTAATGCCGGTTCGCAGCAAGGTTATTCAAGATACACGGGAAGAATTGGCGTAGTTAATGAAGATACAAAATATGCATATCCTACAGACGGATATATCGGTGTAGCTGAGTCGGGGGATTATGGGAGCTTTGCAAATCTGCAGTCCGATTCTCCCAAGACAAACCGTTACATACGTACCGAGGGTGTGGGTGCAGGTGTGCAAAACTCGGTAGATATGTCGTGGTTCACGCCGTATTTGACTTATGCTGCATCTGAGGGGATTATCAAGCCAACAGAGTTCAGTGGAAGATACTCGGAGCCTGCAACAAGGGCAGAGCTTGCGCATATACTTTATAAAGCTATTCCAGATTGTTACGCTCAGATAAACGATATTTCTCCTATACCTGACATCAATACTTCGAATCCGTATTATTTTGAAATTCTCAGAATGTATGAGTCGGGTGTACTGACAGGAATCGATGAGTACGGAACCTTCTATCCGGGCTCAAATGTGATGCGCTGTGAAACTGCCGCCATGGTTTCAAGGATTTTGGATACCGATTTAAGGGTGCAGTTTGTCCTGAATCAGAATAAGCCGTATGCGACGCTTTATTTCAATTGGCAGTATCCGTATAACGGACGTACCTTCGGAATCAGTGTCAATATGTCATATTATGACTATAATTATTTTGCATCCAAGCTGAGAATAAATGATTATTCGGCGTATGCCAAAGATTATGCAGACGTAACAGCGCTTAATGTACTTGTCGAGAGCCTACGTAATATGGCAGTGGATAACGGCTTTGTGTCGGATTATGATATTGCCGGATTTACAGCTGCTTTTGTTCAGTCGCTTGAGTATCAGGACGATATGCAGTATAAGGGCAGCCGTGAATATCCGAAATATCCGCTGGAAACTCTGTTTGAACAAGGCGGCGACTGTGAGGATACATCGGTACTGCTCGCAAAGATGCTCAATCTTATGGGGTACGGCGCTGTTTTGCTTGTGAGTGAAAACCATATGGCGGTAGGTGTTCAGACGAGCGGGCGAGGTAACCTGTCATACAGAGGTGTAGAGTATTACTATGTTGAAACAACCGAGCCCGGCTGGAGACTCGGCGAAGTGCCGAATGACTTGGTTGGCGAGAATATGGAGATAGTATATATTAATTAGCTTAGTCAGTCGGCTGCAATCACACTTTGTGATGCAGCCGATTTTGTGTTTTTCTGCTTTGGCAAAAGCGGGATAGCGAGCTGCGGCAGGCGAGTGAAACGAGTACGGAAGCGAGCAGCCGTCTCGTCAAAGGCGATTTAATATGATTACGCAATTTACACAGCGAGTGCACAGCTGAGCGCCTGATCTTACACAACGAGTGTATCACGTTGTATTAGCGGACAACTTAGGTGTGTTATTGACTTTAGATATTTTGGCGCAAACATTTGGTTTGGCGCATACGCACTTGCTACGCAAGTCCGGTCACAAGGCGGACAATTGAGGTGTGTTATTGACTTTAGATATTTTGGTGCAAATACTTGGTTTGGCGCATACGCACTTGCTACGCAAGTCCGGTCACAAAAAAATGATACATAACCGTAATATACAAATCCGTAAATTTGTGGTATAATTTAAGAGGTGTATTACGCCAAAAATTTGAGAATAATCATACAATAAGGAGTAATTCTTAATGGCTCAAAATACAAAAAGCAGTAAAAGTAATAAAAAATCTGCTGCTTCAACTAAAACTACGAAGTCTAAGGCGGCGTCAAGCGCCTCCAAAACAAGGAAAAAGACTGCCGGAACCGGTTCCGCGGCAAAACAGAAAACTGCGGCGGCGCGAAAGACGGGAGGGAAAACCACGGTTCAGGCTCAGCCAAAAACAAAGGTTCTCTCAGGCGAGGTTCAGGGTATTATGCTTATCGCTCTGGGCGTGTTTTTTGCTTTTGCGTTTTTCTTTAACACTACGGGAATTGTGGGCGGATTTATCCGCAACGTTTGCTATGGTCTTTTTGGCATGGCATCCGCGATATTTTTCCTATACTTTGTGATTGTCGGAATCAACTGTTTTGTTGACAAAAAGGTCGGCGATTCGCTGTATAAGTGGTGGACACTTCTTGGCCTGATGATTTGTACCGCTATGATATATGCTTTGGCGTTCGGCGATACGGAGTTTATTTCCGGCGGATTTTCTGCAAACCTGACCGCGCTGTATGAACGCGGAATTGACGGAACCGGCGGCGGAATAATCGGCGGTCTGTTTTGCAAGGTGGTAGTTATGCTTATCGGACCCATGGGAACATGGGTGTTTACGGTTGCCGCAGTTCTCGCTCTGGTTATTATCCTGACCGGCATATCAATAGAGGGGATTTTCAGAAAGATTATGAACTTCTTCCGCCGTAGCCGTGACAGTATAAAACAGCAGGCAAACCGTGAGGTTGAGATAGACCCGATTGAACAGTTTGACAATGAAGAATATGAAGAAGATTATGATGACAACAGTGATGTGATTGATAAAACAAAGCGTAATAAGCAGAAAAAGCAATCAATATTCAGACGTATTGCCGCAAAGCTCGTTGGAAATCATGAAGATGAGGCTCAGAATCCTGGCGATGATTCATATGCGGAGGCGGTTGACTTTGATACGCTGCCGCATACTACTGAAGTGAAAAAAATCAGCAGAGCCGGAAAAAGAGACATACCGGAAACGCCTACAAAGCCGCAGCGATTTGTGTTCACTGCCGACGATTCGGTTTTAGATGACGTAATCGGAGGAAGTGCTGGAAGCGATGATAATAATGCGAATAATGCGTTTAAAAAATTCAGCTTTGACGACCTGCCGTTTGACCTTGATAACATAACCGGCGGAACTATATCTGAGGTAACCGGAGAGAAGCTTGAGGACTTTGACGTGTTTAGCGATGATTTTGGTAATGAAAATACAGATTCCGGGATAGCAAATAATCCTGTGGTATTGTTTGAGAAGGATAAAAGTAAAGAAGATAAAAAAGATAAATCAGTTAAAGCTGACATTGATAATAACAAAGCTGAAACCGGAACAGGCGTATTCGACGAGGTTGATGTGCCGGACTTTTTGGACACAACAAAGACCGGAGCACTCACAAAGAAACCGAATGATGACTGGACGATTCCCGAAGACCCTGATCCGGACTTCTTTGAACCGCCGAGTGAGGCGAAGATGCAGGACAGGCTGGATCCTGCAACGAAAAAAGCACTGAGCCGGGGCGTGCCGCTTGACGAAGCTATTACAAGAGGAAGAAAGATGAAAGCTGAAGAGGGGCTTAGTCCGGAGGAGCTTATTGAGGAGCAGGTGAGCGAGCATAATGCGGCACCCAAGCTGATTAGATACCGCCTGCCGGATATAAACCTTCTGTCAGCGCCGAAGCCGACAAAAAAGTCAAAGGCTGAGATCAGACAGGAGCTTGAAGACAAGGCGAACAGGCTGCTTGACACGCTCAGAAGCTTTAAGGTCGAAGCTAAGATAATAAACATCACTCAGGGTCCGTCCGTAACAAGATTTGAGCTTCAGCCGGGCGTTGGAGTTAAGGTGTCAAAAATCACCGGCCTTTCAGATGATATTGCGCTGAGCCTTGCTGCACCGGGCGTCAGAATAGAAGCGCCTATTCCCGGCAAGTCGGCGATAGGTATTGAAATCCCGAATGTAAATCCAACACCGGTTCCTATACGTGAGGTTCTAGATACGGCTGAGTTCAGAAACAAGAAGTCAAAAACTACTGTCGCCCTCGGTAAGGACATAAGCGGTAATTGTGTTGTTGCAGATATTGCGGATTTTCCGCACATACTTATTGCAGGCGCTACGGGTTCGGGTAAGTCGGTGTGTATCAACTCGCTTATAACAAGCATTTTGTATAAGGCAAAGCCGGACGAGGTAAAAATGATTATGGTAGACCCGAAGATGGTTGAGCTTGGCGTATACAACGGAATACCTCACCTGCTTATTCCGGTAGTAACAGACCCGAAGCACGCTGCCGGCGCGCTTAACTGGGCAGTTGTTGAGATGCAGAATAGATATAATCTGCTCAAGGACAACAAGGTCAGAAATCTTGACGGCTACAACAAACTGATGGAGGAGCGGGGCGAGCCTGATGCAAAGCTGCCTGAAATAGTGATTATTATTGACGAGCTTGCCGATTTGATGACGGTTGCCAAAAGCGAGGTTGAGGAAGCAATCAACCGACTTGCGGCTCTGGCGAGAGCGGCGGGTATGTATCTCGTTATTGCTACCCAAAGACCGTCTGTAAACGTAATCACAGGTGTAATCAAGGCAAATATCCCGTCGAGAATTGCCTTTGCCGTATCGTCTCAGATTGACAGCCGTACTATTATAGATTCAGCAGGAGCGGAAAAGCTTCTCGGAAAGGGCGATATGCTGTATTCGCCGAGAGGCTCAATGAAGCCGACGCGTGTGCAGGGCAACTTTGTGTCCGACAGTGAAATAGAGACAATTGTTGACTATATCAAGAGCCAGTACGAGGCCGAATATGACGAGGAAGTAATCGAGCATATCGAAAAGGAGCATGAGAGAGTGAGCGCAGACCTTGAAATGGCAAGTTCATCATCGTCAAATCATGCGTCCTCAGGCTCGTCAGGCAGAACTGACGATATGTTCTTAGAGGCGGTCGAGCTTGTGCTTGAGAACGGACAGGCATCGGTTGCAATGTTCCAGAGAAAGTTTAAGATGGGATATCAAAGAGCTGCGAAGCTAATCGACCAGATGGAGGAGAAAAACATAATCGGTCCGTATGAGGGAACAAAACCCAGACAGGTTATAATTACACGTCAGGAGTTTAATGAGATGAAGTATAATCAATCGCATGATTAGTGAAACAGGCAGCGCAGGCCTGAACATAGGAGGAGATAAACATGCAAAAAATAGCCAGCTTTACGGTTGACCACAGAAAGATTAAGCCGTGCGTCTATATTTCAAGAATTGACGGAGATATTACAACATACGATATGCGTATGCGAAAGCCGAACACTGGCGAGCTTATCGACAATGCGACAATGCACAGCTTAGAGCATATGTTCGCAACTTTGGTGCGCAATTCCGAGATTAAAGATGATGTGATTTATTTCGGTCCGATGGGCTGTCAGACAGGGTTTTATCTCCTTGTCAGAAACGCCGATAATCAACAGGTAATTGATGTGATAAAAAAGACTCTTGCCGATATCTCGGTATATGACGGTGAAATGCCCGGTAAGAGTGAAATCGAGTGCGGCAACTACCGTAATCTTGACGTTGCGCTTGCGCAAAAGGAAGCGGCGGAATATCTTGAAAAGATTAAAAACATAGGCGTGAGCGATTTGAAATATGAGGAATAATCAAATGAGCAATATCTTACTTGAAAACATCACAGCAGTAACAATGGACGACAGCCGAAAGGTAATAGAGAACGCATATGTTGCGATAAACAGCAGCAAAATAAGCTATATCGGAACAGAAAAGCCTGGCGGCGAATATGACGTTAGAATTAACGGCGATAAAAAAGTAGTCATGCCCGGCCTTGTCAACACGCACGCACATCTTGCGATGACACTGCTGCGCAGCTATGCGGACGATATGAACTTGCAGGATTGGCTGTTTAAAAAGATTTTTCCGTTTGAGGAAACTCTGGATGCGGAAAAGATTATTGAGGGCAGCATAATCGGCATTGACGAAATGCTTGCGAGCGGTACTACATGCTTTAACGACATGTACTTTTTTGAAAAGGAGACAGCGCAGGTTGCTGTGCAAAAGGGAATTCGTGCCGTGCTGGCTGAGGGAATAAACTTTGACGGCTATGACCGTAAGATCAGGCTCATGGAGGAGCTGGCGGAGGAATTCAAGAATGAAGATTTAATCACGCTCGCTATTGCTCCGCATGCAATATATACTTGCAGTGATAAGCTGCTGAGGGACTGCGCTGACTATGCCGCAAGGCATAATATGCTGATTCATACACACCTTGCCGAGACGCAGAAGGAATTTGATGACTGTATGAAGGAGCATGGTATGACGCCAACGGAATATATGGAAAGCACGGGAATGTTTGAGAACAGGACGGTGGCGGCGCACTGCGTTGTGATGACGGACGGGGATTTGGAAATTCTGAAAAAACACGGCGTATCGGTTGCGCATAATGTAGTCAGCAACTTGAAACTTGCGTCAGGCGTTGCTCCTGTGCCTAAGATGATTGATTCGGGAATAAACGTATCGCTCGGTACAGACGGTGCGTCAAGCAATAATAACCTTGACATGTTTGAAGAAATGAAGATTTCTGCTGTACTGCATAAGGGAATAACTTTAAATCCAACAGTTATGGACGCATGGACAGTTCTGAAAACGGCGACAGTGAACGGAGCAAAAGCGCTCGGATTTGATAATCTTGGAGTATTAAAGACAGGGTATCTGGCAGATATGATAATTCTTGATTTTGATACGCCGCATCTGACGCCAAATTATAACACTGTTTCAAATCTTGTATATTCAGCCGCAGGAAGCGATGTTGAATATACGATAGTAAACGGAAAAATTGTGTATAATAGAAATAATAAATAGAATTTCTGGAAATATCTTGTAATAAAAAAATAGTTATGATATAATAAAGTGCGCAGTCAAAGACTGTGGTCATAGGAGGGATTAATCATGGCGAAAGTTGCTATTGTAATGGGAAGTAATTCAGACCTGCCTGTTGTGCAGGGCGCTATAGACAAGCTTAAGGAATTCGGAGTGGATTTTGAGGCGCATGTTATCTCGGCGCACAGAACTCCGGCTCAGGCGGAGGAGTTCGCAAAGTCGGCAAAGAGCAAGGGTGTTAAAGTAATCATCGCTGCTGCGGGAAAAGCGGCACATCTTGGCGGTGTTATTGCCGCATATACGACTTTGCCGGTTATTGCACTGCCGATTAAGTCATCGTTTATGGACGGACTTGATTCGCTGCTGTCTATGGTGCAGATGCCGAGCGGAATACCGGTTGCGACTGTCGGCGTTAACGCTTCGGACAATGCAGGCATACTTGCGGTTCAGATGCTTGCCCTAAGTGATGAAAGTCTTACGGCTAAGCTGGAGCAGTTTAAGGCTGACATGGCTGAGGCTGTAGCGGAAAAAGACAGAAAGCTCCAGGTAGAACTGGGATAATAAATTGTAAATAGTTTAGAAATAATATATTTTTTGGAGGATTTTCAATGAGCGAAGCATACAAACAAGCGGGAGTTGACGTAGAGGCAGGCTATAAGTCGGTTGAGCTCATCAAAGAACATGTAAAGCGTACCAACATTGATGGCGTGCTGTCAGGTATCGGCGGTTTCGGCGGTCTGTTTGAACTGGGTAAGGATTACGAAAATCCGGTTCTTGTTTCAGGAACTGACGGCGTGGGAACCAAACTCAAGCTTGCGTTTATAATGGACAAGCATGACACCGTAGGACAGGACTGCGTGGCAATGTGTGTGAATGATATTGTCTGCGGCGGCGCAAAGCCGCTGTTCTTCCTTGACTATATCGCTGTCGGCAAGAACGTGCCGGAAAAGATAGCGGAAACTGTCAAGGGTATTGCTGACGGCTGCGTTAAGGCCGGCTGTGCATTGGTCGGCGGTGAGACAGCGGAGCATCCCGGACTTATGCCGGAGGACGAGTACGACCTTGCGGGATTTACGGTGGGCATAGTCGACAAGAATAAGATAATAGACGGCAGCCGTATTGAGGCCGGTGACGCGATTATCGGCATAAAGTCGTCCGGCGTACACAGTAACGGATATTCTCTCGTTAGAAAGATTTTTAAGATAGACGACAGCGAGGCTTGTGCAGAAAACTTAAAGAAGTTCGATGACGAACTGGGCTGTTCAATCGGCGAGGCGCTTCTCACGCCGACAAAGATATATGTTAAGCCGATGCTTGCGGCGATAGAAGCGGTTGACGTAAAAGCTGTGTCGCACATCACCGGCGGTGGATTTTATGAGAACATACCGAGAATGCTCAAGGACGGAACAAGAGCAAAGATAAACAAGGATAGCTTTGAGGTTCTGCCGATATTCAAAAAGCTGCAAAAGCTTGGCGGAGTTTCTGAGCATGATATGTTCAATACCTACAACATGGGCATAGGCATGATGTTTGTTGTGCCGAAAGCTCAGGCTGACGAGGCGGTCAGAGTAATCAATGAAAGCGGTGAAAGCGCTGTTGTTGTCGGTGAAATCATCAGCGGTGAAAAGGGCGTGGATATATGCTGAGGGTTGGAGTTTTAGTTTCCGGCGGCGGTACAAATCTTCAGGCGATAATCGATGCAATCGAAAGCGGAAAGATTACGAACACCGAGATTGTAACGGTGGTTGCGTCAAATCCTAAGGCGTATGCCTTAGAGCGCGCCAAGAAGCATAATATACCATCAATTGTAATTTCAAGAAAAGCGTTTGCGTTGCAGGAGGAGCATGATACCGCACTCTGCGAGCATATGCAGTACTGCGGTGTTGACCTTATCGTCATGGCGGGATATTTGAGCATTGTAGGCAGTCAGCTCATAAGCAAGTTCAAAAACCGTATCATAAATATTCATCCGTCGCTTATACCGTCATTTTGCGGACCCGGGTTTTATGGACTAAGGGTACACGAAGCCGCACTTGAGCGGGGCGTGAAGATTACCGGCGCAACGGTTCATATTGTGAACGAGATTTGCGATGGCGGACCAATTCTGCTCCAGAAGGCTGTTGAGGTTAAGGACGGTGATACAGCCGAGGTTTTGCAGAAGCGTGTAATGGAACAAGCCGAATGGCAGATTTTGCCCGAGGCAATAAATATGATTGCAAACAAGCAAATAAGTATATAATTATTATACAGGAGGCTCAAAATATGAATACAATCAACTTATCGGAGGAGCTGAAGTCAAACAGCTATCCCGGACGCGGTATAGTAGTGGGCAAATCACAGGACGGTAAGAGTGCAGTTACTGCTTATTTCATCATGGGCAGAAGCGAAAACAGCCGCAACCGTATCTTTGTTGAGGACGGTGACGGAATTCGCACACAGGCATTTGACGAGTCTAAGCTTGAGGATCCGTCGCTTATTATATATGCGCCGGTCAGAGTTCTCGGAAACAAGACAATCGTTACAAATGGCGACCAGACTGATACGGTTTACGACCTGATGAACAAGCAGATGACGTTTGAGCAGGCGCTCAGAACGCGTGAGTTTGAGCCTGATGCACCGAATTACACACCGAGAATTTCTGCGGTTATGAAGGTGTCGGACGGCGGGTATAACTATGCAATGTCAATTTTAAAGAGTGCAGACGGAGACCCGAGCTCGTGCCAGAGATATACATTTGCGTATTCAAATCCGGTGGACGGTATAGGACACTTTATTCATACATACAAGGGTGACGGCAATCCGCTGCCGAGCTTTGAGGGCGAACCAAAGAAAGTCGAAATACCGAACGATATTGACGGATTTACCGACATGCTCTGGTCAAGCCTGAATGAGGAAAATAAGGTTTCGCTCTTTGTCAGATATATTGATATCACCACAGGCGAAACAACCACGAGGATAATTAATAAGAATAAGTAAAATTTTCTCCGTATCAGCAAGGTGAAAGCGAGCATCGGCAGGTGAGCGTTAGCGAACACGTTAGGCGAGCGGTCATCTCGCAGAATGCGATTTGAAATGTTATATAATTTTGCCGACGCTTATACACAATAAATGTGATTAAAATCGCATTTTAGAAAGGAAAAACTATTATGAAAGAAATGGAACTGAAATACGGCTGTAACCCAAATCAGAAGCCGTCAAAGGTTTATATGGAAAACGGAAACGAACTTCCTATCACCGTTCTCTGCGGAAAGCCCGGATATATCAATCTGCTCGACGCAATGAATGGCTGGCAGCTTGTAAAGGAGCTTAAAAAGGCTACCGGACTTCCGGCAGCAACCTCGTTCAAGCATGTTTCGCCGGCAGGCGCAGCAGTAGGACTTGAGCTGTCTGACACGCTTAAGAAAATCTATTTTGTTGACGAGACAATAGAGTTGACTCCGCTTGCCAACGCATATGCGCGTGCCAGAGGCGCGGACAGAATGTCATCGTTCGGCGACTTTATCGCACTTTCTGATGAGTGCGACAAGGCGACAGCTCTGCTTATAAAGAAGGAGGTATCCGACGGTGTTATTGCCCCGGGATATTCCGATGAGGCGCTTGAAATCCTTAAGGCTAAGAAAAACGGTAATTACAACATAATTCAAATAGATGAGAATTATACACCCGACCCGATTGAGAGAAAGCAGGTGTTTGGCATAACATTTGAGCAGGGCAGAAACGAGCTTGATATCAACAAGGAACTTTTGTCAAACGTTGTGACGGACAACAAGAATATCTCAGACGCACAGCTCCGTGACCTTATGATTTCGCTGATTACGCTCAAGTATACTCAGTCGAACAGCGTGTGCTATGTCAAGGACGGTCAGGCAATCGGTATAGGTGCAGGACAGCAGTCGCGTATTCACTGCACACGTCTTGCAGGTAACAAGGCCGATATATGGTGGCTCAGACAGGCTCCGCAGGTGCTTGCACTTGATTTTGTTGACGGAATTAAGAGAGCAGACAGAGATAATGCGATCGATGTCTATATCTCTGATGAATATATGGACGTTCTTGCAGACGGAGTATGGGAAAAGACATTTAAAACCAAGCCGCCCGTGTTCACAAAGGAAGAACAGAAGGAGTGGCTCAAAAAGAACACAGACGTATCACTCGGTAGCGATGCTTTCTTCCCGTTCGGCGACAATATCGAACGCGCGCATAAGTCGGGTGTAACAGCAATCGCCCAGCCGGGCGGTTCAATCCGTGACGATAATGTTATTGAAACATGTAATAAGTATAATATAGCTATGTCCTTCACAGGGATCAGACTTTTTCATCATTAATATCTTATATAGAAGTAAAAAAACAGCAGCCCAAAACGGCTGCTGTTTTTGTTTACTCACTTAATATCTTCTTTGCTGTTTCGACATCTTTGATATCTATCAGACACGAAATTTCTGTCTCGGCAGTGGTAATCAGCTTAACTCTGATATTCTCCTTTGCAAGCAGTGCGAAAAGCTCTGCCGCAACACCTGACTCAATTCTCATACCTTCTCCGCTCAGAAGGATTTTTGTGTTGTTTCCGTTTATGTCTGTGTTGATTGACGGCGCCAGTGACTTGAACTTCCCGGTCAGTCCGATTACCGCACCAAGGTCGTCCTCAGAAATCGTGAATGAAAGATTGATTTTGTCCTTATACGGTGCAGTCTGGCTGATCATGTCAATACTGATGTTGTTCTCGGCGATGATGCCCAGTATACTTGCGATGCTTCCGGGAGTGTTAGGTACATTGTTTAAAGTAACAATGGCAACCTCGGGGAAGAAAGAGATGTCGGTAATGGTCTTAATCATAAGATAACCTCCCAAAAATAAATTATGATTGCTCTATAAGGTCTTTCATTGCGTACATACCGGCAGGTTTACCTTTCATGAATACTGCCGCCTTTACGGCTCCGACCGCAAAGACCTCTTTTGAAGCGGCGCTGTGCTTTATTTCAATTACTTCATCGTTCCCGGCAAAGATTACATCATGCTCGCCTACGATGGTACCGCCTCTGACTGCGTGTATTCCAATTTCAGCCTTGTCACGCTTTTTGCGGACGCTGTGTCTGTCATAGACATATTCGGCATTATAGCTTACAGTGTCTGCGATTGCGTCTGCGATTGCAAGCGCCGTACCGCTCGGTGCGTCAAGCTTCTGGTTATGATGCTTTTCTATAATTTCAATATCAAAATTGTCCTGAAGTATGTTTGCCGCCTTTGTTACAAGGTCAATCAGGAGATTAACGCCTATTGACATGTTAGCCGAGAAAAAGACCGGTGTCGATTTTGATGCGGCTTTCATACTTGAAAGCTGTTCTTCCGACAGTCCAGTGGTGCAGAACACAACAGGAATATTGTTTGTCTTTGCGAAGTCCAAAAGACTGCTGAACATGGCAGGGTGTGAGAAATCAATTATTGCGTCTATGTCCTTTATGTTCTTAATATCGCTGAGCTTGTCGTAGACCGGAAAATCAGCGTTTTGCGCTGTGTTGATGTCATATCCGGCAACGATTTTAACGCTGTCGTTTTCTGCGGCAACACGAGTCACTGCCTGACCCATTTTTCCGTTTGCTCCGCTTAATAAAATATTTGTCATTTGTATCACCTGTTATATATTATATCCGATTGGCTGTTTAATATTTCCCGAAAATCTACAGAAGGCATTTAACGCCGTTTTCTTCAAGAGCAGTTTTCAGTGCTTGATAATTCTCGTCTGTCATTTCGCAGAGCGGCATTCTGAGCGGGCCGACTTCATAACCGAGAATATTCATTGCTGTTTTGATAGGAATCGGATTGACCTCTATAAACAGCTTGTTAATCAAATCTAAGTATTTCAAAAACAGTTCTCTTGAAGCTTCTACATTTCCGTTTTCGAACTCTGCGCAGATGTCGTGTGTTTCTTTCGGCAGGATATTTGCCAATACGGAGATTACGCCTTTACCGCCAAGCGACATTACCGGAACAATGATATCGTCATTGCCCGAGTAGATGTTGAGGTCGGTCTCAGCAGCGATCTTTGCAACAAATGCAAGATTGCCGGTTGCCTCCTTGATTGCGTTGATGTTCGGTATCTCTGCCAGCTTCTTGAGTGTGTCGAGTGAGAAAGAAAGACCGCCTGTACGTCCGGGAATGTTGTACAAAACAATCGGTATGTTCACACTGTCGGCAATAGCCTTGGTGTGGAGGTATAGACCCTTCTGGGTTGTCTTGTTATAGTACGGCGTAACAATCAAAAGACCGTCTGCGCCCACGCTCTCGGCATACTTGCTGAGCTCTATCGCATGCTTAGTATCGTTGCTGCCTGTTCCTGCAATAACGGGTATTCTCTTGTTTACCTTTTTCGTGGTGAATTCAATTACTGCCTTGTGTTCTTCATCGGGCATGGTTGAAGATTCACCGGTTGTTCCGCACACAACTATACAGTCAGTATGGTTGGCTATGTGGAACTCAATCAGCTTTTCAAGCTTTTCATAATCAACTCCGGTTTCAGTGAACGGTGTGATTATTGCCACCGCACTGCCGGTAAAAATAGGCTCCTTCATAACGAAAATCCTTTCTAAAAATATTAATCTAAATAGCCCTTAGCGGCAAGCAGCTCAGCAAGAAGTACCGCTCCGCCTGCTGCGCCCCTTAATGTATTATGGCTCATTGATACCATTTTATAATCATACTGTGTTGACTCTCTCAATCGGCCGCATGAGATTGCCATACCGCCGTCTATCTCGCGCGCAGTCTTAATCTGAGGCTGGTCGGGCTGGTCGGCTTCTGTGTATACATAGATGAACTGCTTCGGGGCATGCGGAAGCTCAAGCTCCTGCGGAACGCCCTTATATTCTCTCCACATATTCTCGATTTCCTGAACCGACGGTTTGTTTTCGCTGTCCTTGAACGAGAAGAATATAGCGGCAGTGTGTCCGTCAGATACAGGCACTCGGTATGTCTGGCACTCGATTTGAAGCTCGGTTGACGGAACGATTTCGCCGCCTTCGATTTTGCCCAAAATCTTATTCGGTTCAACCTCTGACTTCATTTCCTCACCGCCGATGTATGGTATAAGGTTATCTACCATATCAGGCCATGTTTCAAAGGTCTTGCCTGCGCCTGAGATTGCCTGGTAGGTTGTAACAAGCGCATGGTCAATCGGGTATTTTTGATTGATTACAGCAAGCGCCGGCAGATATGACTGAAGCGAGCAGTTTGATTTGACTGCAACAAAGCCTCTCTTTGTGCCGAGTCTTTCGCGCTGAGCCGGGATAATCTCTGTATGCTGCGGATTTATCTCAGGGATTATCATAGGAACGTCAGGCGTATGTCTGTGCGCCGAGTTGTTTGAAACAACAGGACATTCAGCCTTGGCGTAACGTTCTTCAAGCGCTTTGATTTCGTCCTTCTTCATGTCCACAGCGCAGAATACAAAGTCAACCTGCTCTGCGATTTTTTCAACATCTGCGGCTGCGTCGTAGAGAACCATGTCCTTTACGCTGTCCGGAATGTCAGCTTTCATAGCCCAGCGTTTGCCTACCGCCTCCGTGTATTTCTTTCCTGCGCTTCTCGGCGATGCCGCCAGAAGCTTTATATTAAACCAGGGATGGCCGTCAAGCAATGTGATAAAGCGCTGACCTACCATACCTGTAGCTCCAATAATTCCTACGTTATATTGTTTCACTTAATCTTCCTCCTATAATTCATTAGTATATATAATTATATGACAATATGCCCATTATGTCAAATGTTTTTTAATTCCGCCGCAAATTAAAATTAACAAAACATTCTTAAGTTTACTATAGCTTTTTGTAAAATTGTGTGGTATAATAAATTTGCTATAACCGCAATCAAGGATTGCGTATGTGCCAAATCAGCATATATAAAGGAATGATTATTATGAAAAGAAAAATCAGAAGAATACTGTGTTTGTGTCTGTGTTTTTGTGTTTTAAGCGCAGGTATCGGCGGGATTTCGGTCAGCGCCGAGATTAATATACCGTCCGTGCTGAAGGTTGGTTTGTTCTACGGTTCGACCGCAAAGACTTCCTTTACTGTTTCGTGTGAAAGAGGCTATTATGCCGGCTGGTATAACGACCGTGATTTCAAGGAGGATAGGATTATTGAAAGTACAGACGTCAAAATCGGTCTCGACACAAACGGTCAAATAACCGTGTTTGACTTAAACGGTAATCTTTTGTATCAGGAATCCGGCAATCAGGGACTTGGTATCAGACCTGTTTACACGAACTTCTGGGAGGAACGGTTTTCAATCGATGGCACCAGCTACCGCGGAAGTTTGTATTTTATAAAGGACGGCGACGGCATCGCGGTAATCAACATGGTCGAAATGGATCAGTATTTGTACGGCGTTGTCTCACGTGAAATGAGTGATACGTGGCCGATTGAAGCGCTGAAGGCTCAGGCAGTGTGTGCGAGGAACTATGCTCTCCAGAATTTGAACAAGCACGCCGCATATGGCTTTGATATTTGTGCAAATACGCATTGTCAGATGTATACGGGTATCGGGAGAGAGGCTGAGTCGATATATGACGCTGTTGACGAGACCCGGGGACAGGTGCTTACATATAACGGAGAGCTTTGCGAATGCTATTACTCATCGTCTATGGGTTCAACCACTGAAGATGTGAAATATGTCTGGGGCAATGAGGTGCCGTATCTTGTATCGGTTGATAACTCCTATGAGGATACCGAAAATATCCCGAACGGCGTGTGGTCGGGTGTACTTACGGTTGCCGAAGCGTCAACGATTATGCGTAACAAGGGCTATGACGTCGGAGATGTGCAGAAGATTGAGGTGCTTGAGTATTCGCCAAACGGAAGAGTTATAAAGATGCGTGTCACAGGCAACACTGCCATAAAGACGCTTGAACGTGAAGCGTGCAGACTTGTTTTTGGTACGATTACAAAAAGTCAGATGTTTACCGTTGTAGGCGACGGAGATGCAGAGGGACAAGCATATGTTGCGGTAACTGACGGACAGTCGCTCGTCAGAGTGCGTCCCGGTAAGCTGGAGCTTTTGACTAGCGCCGGACGTGCGGAGTTCCAGGGTGAAACGCTGTATACGACAAACGGACGTTATCAAAAGACATATGAGGATTCCACCGAGGATTCAAAGCCGAATACGAGCTTTACCTTCAGAGGTCAGGGCTGGGGTCACGGTGTCGGAATGAGCCAGTACGGTGCAAAGGGAATGGCTGACGCCGGTTATAACTATGTCGATATACTTACGCATTATTTCAGCGGCACAGAGGTAACGCAGGCTTATTGATTGGAGAATATTAAATGACTACAAAAGATTTTTATTATGATTTACCGCCGGAGCTTATTGCTCAGCACCCGCTTGAGGACAGAGCAAGCTCAAGGCTGCTGTGTCTTAACAGTGTTACCGGCGAAATCAGGCACAGACATTTCAGAGATATTGTCGAATATTTAAATCCCGGCGACTGTCTGGTTATGAACAACACAAGGGTTATCCCGGCAAGGCTTTACGGAGTTAAAGAGGATACCGGCGGAAAGATTGAGTTTCTTTTGCTTAAAAGACTTGACATAAACACATGGAATGTTATACTAAAGCCCGGCAAGCGTGCAAGGCGCGGAGCGAGGTTTGTTTTCGGAGACGGATTACTGAGGGCAGAAATCATTGAGGTTTGTCCTGACGGGAACCGGATTGTCAGGTTTGAATATGACGGGGTGTGGGAGGAGCTTCTCGACAAGCTGGGTGAGATGCCGCTGCCGCCGTATATAAAGGAAAAGCTTGAGGACAAGGAACGCTATCAGACGGTGTATTCAAAAATTGAGGGCTCGGCAGCTGCGCCGACGGCAGGTCTGCATTTTACCAATGAGTTGTTGGACACAATAAGGGCAAATGGTGTAAATATTGCGTATCTTACTCTTCATGTCGGTCTTGGAACATTCAGACCCGTATCGGTCGAGAATGTTGAGGAGCATGTCATGCACACCGAGCATTATGAGGTTACAAAAGAAGCTGCGGAGATTATAAATAATACCCGAAAAAACGGAGGCAGGATAATAGCTGTCGGAACGACCTCTGTCCGTACGCTTGAAACGGTTGCGGATGAGGACGGAACAGTGCATGAGCAAATCGGCGACACGAGTATATTTATATATCCGGGTTACAAGTTTAAGGCAGTTGATGGTATAATAACCAATTTCCATTTGCCCGAATCAACCTTGCTTATGCTGGTTTCGGCGTTTGCGGGCAAGGAGAATATTATCAAGGCCTACGACGTTGCTGTGAAAGAGAGATACAGATTTTTCAGCTTCGGCGACGCAATGTTTTTGACCTAATCCGCATACTAAGATGTGTGCTGATAATTAAAATGAGCCAGAAGTTTCACAGGAGATAAAAATGTTTAAAATACTAAAGCAACAGAAAAAAGCGAGAAGGGGAAGATTTGAGACTGTTCACGGCACAATAGAGACACCGGTGTTCATGAACGTTGGCACTGCCGCCGCTATCAAGGGCGCGCTTGATACGTTCGACCTGAAGGAAATAGGATGTCAGGTTGAGCTTTCAAACACATATCATCTGCATCTGCGCCCCGGTGACGAGGTCGTGCGCGATATGGGCGGACTTCACAAATTTATGAACTGGGACAGACCAATTCTTACTGACAGCGGCGGATTTCAGGTATTTTCACTTGCCAAGCTGCGTAATATTAAAGAAGAAGGCGTTTATTTCTCGTCTCACATTGACGGACGGAAAATTTTCATGGGTCCTGAGGAGAGTATGAGAATTCAGTCAAACCTTGCTTCAACAATAGCAATGGCGTTTGACGAGTGCGTTGAAAACCCGTGCGAAAGAGAATACGCAAAGCAGTCTGCGGATATGACGGTTCGCTGGCTTAAACGCTGCAAAGCCGAAATGAACCGGCTTAACGGTCTTGAGTCAACCATCAATAAAAACCAGATGCTTTTTGGCATTAATCAGGGGAGTACCTATGACGATATCAGAGTGGAGCATATGAAGCAGATTGCAGAGCTTGACCTTGACGGTTATGCCATAGGCGGACTGGCGGTCGGCGAGTCAACCGAGGAGATGTACCGCATTATTGAAAGCGTAGAGCCGTATATGCCTGTCAATAAGCCGAGGTATCTTATGGGTGTCGGTACTCCCATAAATATTATTGAAGCAGTATACAGAGGCATTGACTTTTTTGACTGCGTGATGCCAAGCCGTAATGCAAGGCATGGAACGCTGTTCACTTCGCAGGGAATAGTGAATATCAGAAACGCCAAATATGAGCGGGATGATTCGCCCGTTGATCCAGAGTGCCGGTGTCATACGTGCAGAAACTTTTCAAAGGCGTATCTGAGGCATTTGTTCAAGGCAAATGAGATGCTTGCAATGCGCCTGGCTGTTATTCACAACCTGTTTTTCTATAACAACATGATGCAGGAAATAAGAGACGCGCTTGATAATGGAGATTTTGACTGCTACAGACGCAGCAAGGTCGGCGTATTGGACAGAAGAATATGATTTCAGGAGGAAAAACTAATGGGACTAAATCTAATTGAAATAATCAGGTCGGTTATACTCGGCATTGTTGAGGGAATAACGGAGTGGCTGCCGATAAGCAGTACCGGTCATATGATTTTGGTGAATGCGTTTATGAATAATTATGATACGTTCACCGCGTCAGATTTGTACTTGTATGTTATACAGCTCGGCGCAATACTGGCAGTTGTAACGCTTTATTTCAAGAAGCTGAATCCGTTCTCTCCGTCAAAAACCACGCAGGAAAAATCGGACACATGGCAGATGTGGCTTAAGGTGATTATTGCCTGCCTGCCTGCCGCCATAATTGGTCTGCTTCTTGATAATATCATGGATAAGCTCGAAAACCCGTGGGTTGTTGCCGCAATGCTTATTATCTACGGTATTGCATTTATAATCATAGAGTCGAAGAACAATACGGCAACAGTAAACGATATGCAGTCGATGACCTATAAGACGGCGCTGTACATAGGTATGTTTCAGGTGCTGTCGATAATACCGGGTACGTCAAGATCCGGTGCAACAATTCTCGGCGCGATAATTTTAGGCTGTTCAAGAGGCGTTGCTGCGGAGTTTTCGTTCTTCCTGGCAATACCGGTCATGTTCGGCGTGAGCCTTTTGAAGATTGTGAAATACGGGCTTGCCATGCCGATGCAGGATATAGTTGTTCTGATTATAGGTATGGCGGTGGCATATGTTGTATCAATGCTTGCGATTGAGTTCCTTGTGAGCTACGTCAGAAAGCACGACTTTAAGGCGTTCGGGTATTACAGGATTATACTCGGCATAGTGGTGCTGGCGTATTTTGGTACGGCTCTTCTAGTTGGATAATTTGTGGAACTAATTTGCTAAATATCTTTATTGTGCGATAAACCGTAGGGGGGATATTATCCGCCCGCAGGCAGCTGATAGCCGCCAACACAGAAGAATTTATTTTAAATATACAAGATGAATGGGATGATAAATAAAATGATTTTCAGAAAAAAAGCAAAGCGCGTTATATCCTGTGTAACAGCGGGGCTTATTGTATTTGGCTCAATGTCTGCGTTTGCATCTGTTTTAGGCGAGCAGACCTCGCATAAACAAACAGAGTTTGCACAGGGAACTACATATAATAAGAACACATTTGAAAGCAGCAGCGTCGGACAGCAGACCGAGAACTTTTTTGAGTATGTTCCGAATAGCGATGTACTGCCGATTATTTCAAACGGCGAGCAGGTTTTCGGAAAGAGAACGGTCACAGAGGCGAACGAATACTTGAATGAACAGGGAATATTTGCCGCAATGGGAATGAATGCGGATTTCTTTTCGTTTCAGACAGGCGTGCCGATGAGCAATACAATCACTGACGGGCATGTGCTGACGGCTGATTCCGATGCAACGACCGGAATAGGGTTTAACAGTGACGGTACAGCGTTTATTGCGCCGATGAAGCTGTATATAACCGTGGCGACCGACAGCGGCTCATACTTTGACGTAGAGTGTCTGAACAAATACCGTCAGCCGTATGTTATGTATATGTATACCGATGAGTTCGGCAGCTACACAAATGCTGAGGGCAGCGGAACCAACGTGGTTCTGGGAAATGTCAGCAGTGAGCTTAAGATAGGACAGCCGATTACCGCAACTGTCGAAAGCATTTCTGACGATAACGGTTCTATTGCTATTCCTGACGGTAAGCTGATTCTCAGCGTTGACAGCAGCGCCGCTTCGGAGGTCAGGGCTCGGCTTAACGCGCTGAGTGTTGGACAGACGGTAACGATAACTGTCAGCGAGATGACAGGCGAGAGCCGCTGGAGTACAGCGCAGTACGGAACGGGCTGTCTCGGCGGAACGCTGATAAGAAACGGTCAGCTTGATTTTGAGGACGACGTAGCCGCACCGAGAAGTGCAGTCGGAATAAAGGCTGACGGTTCAGTTATTTTCTATACTATTGACGGAAGACAGCAGGGTTATAGCTACGGTGTGAGAAAGGAAACTCTCGCAAAGCGTCTGCTTGAGCTTGGCTGTGTTGACGCTGTGAATTTAGACGGCGGAGGAAGTACACAGCTCGGTGGTACTCTCCCTGAGACGACAGAGTTTCAGATATTAAACTCTCCGTCCGAGAGCCTCAGAAAATGTGCAAACTTTATTTTCTTAAAGAAGATGAACAAGCCTGACGGGGTTCCGTATAAACTGTTTGTATATCCGTACGGCGATTATGTCCTGTCAGGAAGTACGGTTGGTATCTGGGCATCTGCAATAGACGCGTCATACGGCAGGGCGACAATGACGGAGCCGCTGGTTTATTATATCGAGTCTGACAGCACCAGCACCGGTATGTCAGCAATAGACAGCGACGGATACCTCACGGCATGCGGCGACGGTCAAATTTACATTGCTGCATATTCGGGAGCGGCAAGCGGAAGTACATTGATTTATTCGGTAACCAATCCGGATTCGATAACAGTGAAAAACGAGACGGACAACAGCGCTGTCACATCGCTTGCGCTTGCGGCAGGTGAGATGGTCAATCTGACAGCCGACTCAATATACAGTGGTATGAGCCTGACTGACAGTGATGTTGCGTATACATGGACCGTCAGCGATCCGAGCCTCGGAACAATCAGTGAGGACGGAAGCTTCACCGCTTCGGGCTATGCAACCAGCGGAACGATAACCTGTTCAGCCGGAACGGCGTCGGCAAGCGTTAGTGTGAATGTGTCGGGCTCACCTGTGCCTGCGCCTCAGCCAACACAGGAACCTGCGTTGCTTGAGACCGATTATCCGACAATAACGTGCTCAAGCAACGGCAGTATGTTCACTGCAAAGATTTACGGTACGCACGGTGATACCACTGCCGACAGCATTACATTCAAGGTTGACGGCAAAAAAACTCAGTTCACATATTTTGATGATGAAAACACACTTCAGTATACATTCCCGAAGGGGTTTGACGAAAGCGCACATCAGCTGACAGTCAGCGTGACCGACTCAATGGGTTGCAGTGCATTTAAAGCGCATACTGTCGGACAGCTTTCATCCCTCTATAATCCGTACGGCGACACAAACGAGCATTGGGCGAGGGATTATATATCTTATATGTCGTCAAGGAATGTTGTTTCGGGCTATGCCGAAAACGGCACGAATGTCTTTAAGCCGAACCAGAATATGACTCGTGCTGAGTTTGCGTGCATGATAACGAATTATCTGGGTATAAATGTTTATAATTACCGTGGAACTGAGCTGCCGTATGCAGATAAGGACAGTATACCAGAGTGGGCTATGATGCAGGTTCAGACAATGTATGCTCTCGGAATAATGACCGGACAGCAAAACGGCGACAAGGTTGTGTTCTCACCGTCATCAAATATCAAGCGCAGCGAGTATTCGGTTGCGGCGGCAAGACTGATGCCGCAGGGGCTTTATCGTGCCCCGCTGAATGCGGTTGATGCAGGAGATGTTCCCGACTGGGCAAAGAGCAGTATTGAATTGTTGCTGACGAACGGCGTAATGAGCGGTTATACAGACGGTTCTATCCGTCCGTCAAATAACGTAACCCGTGCCGAGGCAGTAAAGATTTTGTTTGGTTTGGGATAAAAAATAAATAATAATGCTGCTGCGATTGTCACGCAGCAGCCATTGTTATTGTAATACAAATTATAGTTTGACGAGCACAAACCTTTTAGGAAAAGGTTTAAAAATCTAAATTGGTAAACCGCAATTCGG
>CAJKEB010000019.1 GCA_905198865.1 uncultured Eubacteriales bacterium | reverse complement strand
GATGTGTTGTGAAAAGCGGAACTGGGCTAGGCTTTATTAAGTCAAACTATAATTTGTATTACAAAAAAGGACTGTTGCAATCACAACAGTCCTTTTTTAAAATTCATAATTATTCACCGACAGAGATAACTTCTTTGCCCTTGTATGTTCCGCAAGCCTTGCAAACTCTGTGCGACAGCTTGAGCGCACCGCACTGAGGACATTCAACCATGCCCGGAACAGTAAGCTTCCAGTTTGCTCTTCTCTTATCTCTTCTTGCTTTAGATGTCTTTCTCTTTGGAACTGCCATTTATATACACCTCTTTCCAAATTCCATATTATATATATGAGGAAAATCCTCTGGACAGCGCATAGATTTAAGCGCTGCATTTTCTACTTAATTTATTATTTATTTTAATCCAGATCAAGAGCGTCAAGCGCTGCAAATCTTGGATCGACAGGCCGTGTGTCGCAGGTACATTCAGCTATATTAAGGTTTGCCCCGCAGTTTGGACAAAGTCCCTTGCAGTCCTCTTTGCAGAGACGTTTCCCGGGCAGACTTAAGACCAATCCGGTATAGACGCACTCCTCAAGACTGATGCTGTCGCCGCTGAAATAGGTAATATCGGGATTTTGGCTTTCTTCATCAGGCTCATTTTCATCAGGAATATTCTCGATTTCCTTAAAGCTCTCTGAAATATCAAAATCCAGGTCTGTTTGAAAGTCCTCAGCGCAGCGGTCACATACCATTTGAAGCCGAGCATGAGCATTGGCGTCAAGCTCAATTGTTCCGCCGAAGTTGCGGATAACACCGCTTACCTTCACCGGAGCTAAAAGAGTAAAATCATCAAGCTCGCCGAGCTTTGGGTTGACTTCGCAGTCAAGATTGATTTGCTTACCCTCATAATTCTTAATTTGTGCAATGTTAATTTCACTGATTATCATGTTTGTCACCTATATAAAGTCAGAACAACACAAACAGACAGCGATTATTATACCTAATCACAGTCTGTTTGTCAATAACTTTTTTACAAAAATTTAAAAAATTCTAATAAATCCAATAAAAGCCTTTTATTTTGAAGCAAGATAACTGTTAATCTTGTTTACAAGTTCATCGCAGTCAACGCCGTGAACCATGCACGCCTGCTCAATGCTCTCGCCGCTTGACGAGGGGCAGCCGAGGCAGTGCATACCAATCTCAAAGAAAAACTCCGCAGTACCGGGATCAATCTGCAAGGCTTCCATTATGATAGTATCTTTTGTAACTTTCTTTTCCATTATATTATTCCCCTTTCGATTTTCAATGTAATAATAATTAAAATAAGCAAAGATTATTATACCCCATGGATATGAAAATTTCAAGCATTTTTTGCATTTTACCGCAAGTTATTTTATGGGATAGGTTTATTGATTTAAGTCGCTCTGTATATCACTGACAGCGCGTGTCCACATTTCATTTGCTATTTGAGCGGCTTGTGCGTACTCTGCACCCTTTGAGGTGAGCTGAGAAAAATCGCCGTTATCCGCAGCTTCTGTTCTGGTTTGCAGTCCTTCGAGGATTTTGTAAAATGTGGCTACTGTTGTAACAAGAGCCTGGTGTTTTTCTGTATAGCCGCTCGGACAGAACATTTCAGCGGAGCCGACCTCGTTGTACCAATGCTCTGTCTTTTCAAGCGCCGCAGTATATTTGGCTTTCCACTCTGCGTAGTTTGAAGCGTTCAGCCCTGCGACCTCCTGAAGAATTTCAGGCAGCTCGTCCTTGACAAACGAATCAACTTCTGATGTGAACGAATCGATATAATTCTTGTATTGTTCCGGATATTGGTCGCCTATGGACTGAGACGCGGATTGCGCAGCTGTTGACTGTGCGGCGGTCTTATCTGCTTTGCCGCAGGATACGAGCGTTCCGCTTGCCAGAACAAGCAGTGCTGCCGCAACCGCTGTAGTCTTGATATTCTTTCCAAAAAACATGTATTTACCTCATTTCTTATTAAAATTTATATTATGCCTTTGTATGCTTTATCAGCCTTAATGTTCCACGTTTTATACAACGCCATAGCAGCCAGAATAGAATGGTTACTATATAAGCCGCGGCGGTGACATACCAAAATCTCTGAACAACGTCTGTCATACCCTTTTCAACAAGCAGATAGTCGTTTAACGATATAACCACAAGACAGTGCGACAGATAAATATTATAGCACTGTGAATCCAGAGCCTTTGTGAACCTGCTGATTTTTTCTTTGCCGCCCGAAATCCATGCAAAAATCATAAAGAAGAATAAGATTGCAGACGCGCAGTACATCAAATGCACATTATCCATCCAAAGCGCAGTGACGCCGTAGGTTTTGTATGCAAGCGAGATGTCAAGAATTCCGCTTACAGCAAACAGAAGCGTTATGAATATCTTGTTGTGCAGCACGGCGTGCTTGAACTTTTCGTAATTCATGCCGACATAACAGCCGCAAACCCAGTATACCAGATATTTGGTGAACACAATGTCCTCGTACGGGAATGCGCTTCCGGGAAATACTATTTCCCAGATATATGTGAGGTTATAGCCGAGAACTACTGAAATCAGCACTGAAAATACGATTCCGATCCCTGCGTCCAGACGCCTCAGAACAAACGACCAAACCGGCATCAGTATGTAGAACTGTGCGATGATAATCACAAAATAAAAATGTCCGACAAGATCGCCTCTGTACCATGCGTGACACAGGTCGCCCCACGAGAAATCGAAATATTCATGGTTGACAAAGTATATATAGAATATCGTCACCCAAAGTATGTACGGCAGGATTACCCTTGTTATCCGGCCGAGATAGAACCTGAAATAGTTTATCTTTTTGTCGCTTAAAAACATTTTCACACCGCTCAAAAATATAAACGCCGGAACAACAAAGGTGCTGAAACGCCACGGAGTAAATATCATATTAAACACTTTGATCGATTTATCGGTCTCGCCGATTAAAACGGAAGCGCAGTGAATAAAGATGACAAGCATAGCGCAGAAAATATTCATGTATGTAAGCTCATACTTTATTTTACGCTGTGAGATTGTGTTTTCCATACGTCTTTCATCTCCGTTTTTTGCTTTAGAATTTGTTTTTAGTTTGCATTAATCTTTCTGCGTTCGTTTCGGAGCTCGTTGCGCCGTTTTGACAGCTCAAGCTCCATTCTTTCCTCATCTGTTTCGATGATAAGCCTTGGAACCTGAGTCGGCTTTTCGTTTTCATCGAGCGCTACAAGGACGAGATACGCCTTGTTAATAGTGCGCTTGTAACCGTTTAAATCCTCGACCATTGTGCGGACGCAGACCTCCATTGAGGTGTTTCCGACCGAGGTAATCTTTCCGGCAAGCACAAGCGTATCGTTCGGATAGGCAGGACCGCGGAAACAAAGCGTGTCAACCATGGCGGTTGTTACTGTTGTACCGCTGTGCCGGCGCGCCACGATACCTGCGACCTCGTCAATCCACTCCATAAGTCTGCCGCCGAATAATCTGCCGTAACCGTTAAGATCCGGCGAAGTGACCATTCTGACCTGTTCTGTATATGAATCCGCAACACGTTTTGCCCGGGCTTTTTCTTCTTCCATATGACATTTTCCTTTCTGTTATCTTGTTGTTATGAGTCTCCGCTAATGGGAGACGTTTCGGTTTTATTCAAATTATTTATATTATATCACGCATTTATAAATTTATCAATGGGTTGTAATACTTTTGTTAAATTTTCTGCGCAGACAAATATTGATATATAATTGATAATGTGGTAACATAGAAGATAGCGCAATGCGTTGCGACGAAGAAAGGATTTGGAGTTTATGAATAACAAATATGCGGATTTAAAACTTAAAACGCCGTTTTATATAGTGGATGAGGAGCTTATAATCAAAAATCTGAAAATATTAAAAAGCGTGTCAGAGCGCACGGGAGCAAAAATACTTCTGGCGCAAAAGGCTTTTTCGATGTACAGCTTATATCCGCTCATCTCTGAATATTTGAGCGGTACAACGGCAAGCTCGCTGTTTGAGGCAAGGCTTGGCTATGAGGAAATGCCCGGAGGCGAGACGCATATATATGCTCCGGCTTTCAGCGACGATGATTTTGATGAAATAATCAAAATATGCGATCATATTGTGTTTAACTCGTTTTCGCAGTGGGACAGGCATAAGGCGAAAGTCAAAAACAAGAATATCGAATGTGGAATTCGCATAAACCCCGAATATTCGGAAATCGAAACAGATATTTATAACCCGTGCTTCGAGGGCTCACGAATGGGCGTGACCTTGGCGAATTTCAGACCTGACGCTCTGGACGGAATCAGCGGTCTGCACTTTCATACAATGTGCGAGCAAAACTCGGACGTGCTGCAACGGACGGTTATGGAGGTTGATAAGAAGTTCGGCAAATACTTAGGCGGTATGAAGTGGCTGAACTTCGGCGGCGGTCACCACATCACAAGGGAGGACTATGACATTGAAACGCTGTGCCGCTCAATTGAGTATATGCGCGACAAGTATAATCTTAAGATTTACCTTGAACCCGGTGAAGCTGTCGCGCTCAACACAGGGTTTTTGGTGTCTGAGGTCATGGATATTATAAACAACGGGATTAATATTGCAATTCTGGATACGTCGGCCGCATGTCATATGCCTGACGTGCTTGAAATGCCGTACAGACCGCATGTAATCGGGAGCGGTCTGCCGGGTGAGAAGCCGTATACCTACCGTTTCGGCGGTCCGACCTGCCTTGCCGGGGATATAATCGGCGATTACTCGTTTGACAAGCCGCTCAAGGCCGGCGACCGTCTTGTATTCTGCGATATGGCTATATATTCAATGGTAAAAAACAATACGTTTAACGGAATAAACCTGCCGTCAATTCAGCTTATCCACACGGACGGCAGTGTAGAAACAGTGAAAACCTTCTGCTATGACGATTTTAAGTCAAGATTATAGAGAGTGAATAATAGAGAGTGAATAATATGCAGGATAAAAAAACACAAACCTCACAGATACAAGAACAGATAACCGAATTTCTGCTTGAAAACGGAGCGGGACAGGTTGGCTTTTGCCGGCTCGGCAATGATGAATTTGGTCAAAACAAATTCGGGCTTAAGTATGCGATATCTTATACGATACCGCTGTCAAACGCAGTAATTGACGAGATTGACGGCGCGCCGACCTATACATACTTTCATCATTATCGAACAGTAAATACGCTCATTGACAATAACTCGCTGAAAATCGGAATAATGCTTCAAAAGCTCGGCTATAAATATGTAAGCGTTCCCGCGTCACAGTCAACCGGCGGATATCACGGCTTGTTTTCGCATAAGTATGCGGCTGTGCGTTCGGGTCTCGGCTATGTCGGCAAGAGCGGACTGTTTGTCTCGGCCGAAAACGGTCCGAGAGTAAGGCTCGGAACAATACTCACCGACTGTCCGGAGTTTGAGGTGAACGAGACAATTTTAAAGTCGCAGTGCGGCGAATGCCGTGCCTGCGCAAGAGCCTGTCCGGCAATGGCGATAAAGGGCAACAACTGGGAGCCGGGTATTCCGAGAGAGGATATAATCGACGCAAGAGCGTGCAGTGAACACATGAAAAAGGCGTATCAGCATATAGGCAGAGGAGTAGTGTGCGGAATTTGTATGCGCGTCTGCCCTAAGGGCTTGAAATAGAAAACAGGGCAAGGCTGTCGTTCAGCCTTGCCCTTAATTATTATGTCCATATTTCTTCCAGAATTTCAACGGTTTTTTCTATTTCCGGTATGTTCAGACCGGCATAGCCGAACACGAATGCGTTTTTCTCCATATCCGGGTTTGGCCTTAGCAAAAACTTTGTCATTTCGAATACTTTAACGTCATTGTTTATTGCGGCGCGGGTCAGTTCTAAGCCCGGCTTATCGCTTTTGAACTTTGCAATAAAATTCATTCCCGTGCCGGTGTTTAAAAATTCAAGTCTATCGCTTAATTTTGAGTTTTCCAGACACGATATAAAATGACTGAGCTTGGCTTTCATTGTCTTGTTGTTTTTCTTTATCAGCTTTTCGAGCAGTCCGCTGTTTATCATGTCGCAATAAATCCGTTGTTCTAAAATTGTTACCATTGGCGAGTACATTTCGAGCTTTCTTACAGCCGAATTAATAAATCCGTTTGGCAGAACCATAAACGACGTTTTGATATTCGGCGAGATTGTAAATTCAAAGCCCTCTAAGTACAGCACGTTGTTTCCCTTTGAAAGCGAATAAATCGTATCAGTTCTTCTGCCGCTGTAATTCAGGTTTCCGTCCGTTGCGGCTTCTATTATGTATTTATCCTTGCCGGCGCACCAATTCGCAAGGGCAAGGCGTTCCTCCTTAGACATTCTGCGGCCTGTCGGAAGCTGGTTTTCGGGCATTACAAGCATAACGTCTATTCCGAGCTTGTCGAGTGTTTCGGGGGTAAGGGCGGTGTCTATGCCGATATCCACCAGCCTTATATCAATGCCGAGGTTTTTAAGCCAGATATACATTTTATAATCAGTGGGATTTTCAAAGCCGTAAACCTTGTCATTACCTAAAATCATTGTTATTACAGTCAGCAGCTGCTGAATTCCGGAACCGATAATAATATCACCGGCTGAGCAGTTGATGTTTCGTGAGCTGTACAGGAATTTTGAAAGCGCGGCTCTGAGCTCGGCTTCGCCCTGTTTGATTCCGTGATTGCACAGACATGATAAATCACTCTTTTTTATCAGTTTTTCAATTGAGCTGAGTATCGAGCCGCGAATATTTGATGTATCGCAGTTGTTGTAGCTCAGGTTATATACATAATCCGTACTGTCAGCTTCCCAGACAACATCATTGTAATCATTATATATATCGGCGGCAGACTTAACGTAAAATCCGCTGCGGTCGATTGTTACCGCATAGCCCTCGTCAACCAGCTGACAGTAAGCGCTGCTGACCGTTGTCGTACTTATTCCCAGCTCTTTCGCAAGAGCTCTCCGTGACGGAAGCTTTTGCATATTGTCGTACTTTCCTGTCTTTATGTCGCTGATTATTGCCTGTTTCAGCTGAACGTACAGCGGAATACCATTGTTTTCAGCAGTAAAGTTATATAAAGCCATATAAAGCCATCTCCTAAATTTAATAGAAACATTATATCATATAATAAATTAAAATTCAAGTGTGGCAAAAAATATTTAGTCGCAACTGTTTTATTGTGAATTGGTATTGTAAAAAAAACATATAACTGGATATTGATTTTGTATGTTCATTAAAGTACAATTTAATAAAAACATATTATGTCAAGTTTAGGAGGAGATCAAATGTTAAAAAAATTGACCTGTGCGGTACTTGCTCTGACAATGGTTCTGAGTACACTCGTCGGCGTGACGGTTGTATCGGCCGAGGGCAGTGTGCAGACGGACGAAAAAATTGAAACAGCGGCAGGCATTAATAAAACCATTGACTTTACGGCAATGTCCGAAGTTCCGGTATACAGCGCCGAAAAGGGCGAAGGATTTGTTGAAAAGTCAGGTGCTATTATGCCGTCAGGCTACGAAAGACAGGTTGCACCTACAAGCCAAATAACTGTATCATCTGAGGGTGCTACAGTTACTGAGAGTAACGGTACATATCTGAATAGTGTAAACTCAAATCAGTATAATTACGGCGGTCTTATATACAGAATAGATACAGGCGCACCGGGTGCATATCATCTTGAGGTTGAGGTTACAAGCTCACCGTCAGAAACAAGAGTTGCACCGACAGGTATGGATGCAGGCAGACTTACCGGCGTAAACAACTGGGATAACGCAGGCGAAGTTCCGCGTACAGTAAGTGCTGTATGGCAGGAAAACACCTGGTCATACGATTTTGCAACAGGTGAAAGCTTTGTTGAAATAGAGGTTGAGCCGTCATCATTGCCAAAAGCTGACGCACCTAAGACAGTCGGTATCAAGTCAATCAAGATTAGCTCGCTTGATGTTAATCCGGCAGGCGATAAGCCGACAATCCACATTCTGGGTGACTCGACGCAAAAGACCTATACATTTAATGAAACAATCAGTGCATGGGGTCAGACCCTGGTTAACTACTTCAACGCTGACAAGGTTAACGTTATCAATTACTCAATGGGCGGACGTGCAATGAAGAGTAATTATAACGAAGGAAGAACAGAAGAGGTTCTTATCAGAGGTAAGCAGGGCGACTTTGTATTTATTCATTCAGCACATAATGACGAAACCATAAGCACCGACAGATTTGAAAGAGGTGCAGCGGTTGAAAAGGATAATCTTACAAAGAACAACGAGAACTATAACAGATGGCTTGATATGTATGTTAAGGCAATCAAGGCAAGAGGTATGACACCGGTATTTGTTACAGCTATGCCCAGAACCGGAAACGGAAGATATTCTGAAAGCGCTACCAAGCCTAACGGTTTTAACCCCGATTCACCGGGTAATATGCGTGCAAAGGCTGCGACAGATTCCGGGATTGGATTGGTTGAGCTCTATGCCGGAGCTAAGTCGTACATTGACTCACTGGATGCAAAAGAGGTTATGTATATCTATAACAACGTTGAGGCAGGCGAAACGCCGGCAAACAATGCCGCAAACGGATCAAACGGTGACGGAACGCATTACAGAGAAGGCGCTTCAAAGCAGTGGTGCCGTATTATGCTCCAGAGCATGTATGACCAGTCTGTAGCTTCGACAGATACTTATAAGGACAAAGCTATAATGCAAGAACTTGTGTCTTACATGACCGACAGCGTACAGAATGCCGCAAAGACAGGTGACTGGTCTGATGTGTTCCCGGAGATGGCAAGTGATGTCAGTGCAGTTGGGGTTGTACCCGGCGCAGTAAAGCAGGCGGAGTCAAACTACTATTACAGAAACAACATTGAAAAGGTTCTCCAGCTCGGTCTTATGCACAAGGACAGCAACAATCTGTTCAAGCCTACACAAGCGATGACAGTAGGCGAATTTGCAAGAGCGATGGAAAAGGTGTTCGGCCTTGATGAAAATTCACTTACAAGCTACAACAAGACATATGCAGAGCTTCAGGCATCTGAAGTATCAGTTTTATCTGAGAGCTCTGAAGACACAGAAGAGGCTGTAACAGCTGAAGCAGCAGAAGAAAGTAATGATGCAGATGCTTCTGTTGAGACGGCAGCCGGTGAATACACCGTAACGGTTCAGCAGCCGACAGGCGGTGAAGTTACAGTTTATAACAATAGCGAGTTCCACACAGCGACTGCTGATATTAAATCAGGTGTTAAAGCGGATACTGTAATCGCTGACAATAGTTACTTCACATTGACAGCTCCGTCAGAAATCGTGAACAAAACTGACAAAGGTGGTGTGTTTGCAGGTAACAGCGACGTATCTATAAATTATATCGAGATAAGAAACAACGGAACAAAGCAGGTGAAATATACTGCAAAGGAAAGCGGAGTTCTTACATTATACTTGATGTTTGTGGATCACAAGATTATTACCTGTGAAAATAAAACTGACGGCACAATGGCTCAGAAGTATATCAACGATACAGAAATCGCAGGAGAAACTAAGGCAAATCAGTACTGTCCCGTTCACTTTAACGTTGAGGCAGGCAAAGAATATGAGCTTTATACAAACGGCGGTACGGGCAGATTGTTTGGAGTAATGTATTCATCAACCGATTATCCGCAAAGCACAACCTCGCTTGCTGTTTCCGCAGGCGACGAAATCAGAGTTGTTGCAAATCCGTCTGAAAATTATCTCAACAAGGCAATACTGTTAAACGGTGCAGAGGTTACAAAGGCTAAGGAATACACCTTCAAAGTAACCGGCGACGCAACAGTTTCGGCTTCATTCTCAGCAGAGCCGGCTTTGAATAGAGTAACAATTATCGCAAGCGATGCGGCGTTGACGCGTGAAGCTATGGGTGCAATAATGTATGACGCATATCTTGCTGCATACGGCAAGGATTCAGACGGCAAGTGGAACAAGCTTGAGTATATGAATCAGAACGGCGGAGTACCATCACCCGACGACCCGAACTATGACCCGAACATCAAGTATGAGGGTACGCCTTATATTCCTCTGACAGGCTGGGCTGCGCTTACGGATATTAACAGTGTTGACAATGCTCTGTACAGCAAGGTTAAGGAAGTTTACAACTTAGGTCTTATGAGAAGTGAGCAGGGTATTGCAAGAGGCTCTATTGCCTGCGGTAATCAGCTTGAACCCAAGACAGTTGTTACAAGAGCAAAGGCAGCAAAGACCCTGGGATTTGCATATATTCTGACCCAGCCTTTGACCAGTGCGAGTCAGAAGATACCCGGCGGTATTAACCATGCTTCAGAAACACAGGAAATCGCAGTTCCGAACTCTGCTGCACCGTCTACACCGTACTTTAGTGGCTCAGATAATCCGTCAGATTATGACTATGTGATTAAAGAGGCTGCTTATGACACAAACGGTAACCTTACGGTTCAGCTTGCCTACAAGGGCAAGGAAACAAACCCCACAGCTAAGCTGCTCATAGGTGTTTATGACAAGGACGACGAAGAGATAATGACAAGCTCGTCTATCTTTGATGTAGAAGGCACAACGGTTAAGGATTTATTCTTTGTAAAGCCTGATAACGGCGAAACTGTAAAGGTGTATATCTGGGATGGCACAGACAATATGAAACCCATGAGTGCAGTAGCGATAGCAACTGACGCACCGGCTGAGCCGACAGCAGCTCCGACAGCAGTACCGACAGCAGCACCGACACAGACACCTTAAGAGCCGGATAATAAGGTTACTGTAGTAACAGCAGCCGGTGAAACATTTGGCTTTGATACAATCCGTGCAGCAGTTGCAAAAGCGGCAGAGATTAATCCTCAGTCGGAGGCTGAAAGAGTTACTATCAATGTTGAACCCGGTGACTATGAGGAGCAGGTTGTATTTGAGAACATTAAGTATGTAACGCTTCAAAAGACACCCGGTGCAAATGGCATTGTTGACCTGCACTGGTACTATTGTACAGGTTATGCCGCAGCAAACTGTGATTTGAGCGGAGCTTACAACGAGGATATAGACTGGTATGCAAATCCGCCGAAGGATTCTTCAAATAAGACATATGCTATAGGTGAGACAATTCCGGCAGGAACAAGCCTTACTTATACAACAGTAAGCGGAGAGACAAAAACAGAAACAGTTAAAAATGCTTCATGCCTCGGTAATACCGGCGGTATGGATAAGATGGCAACTCTTATTTTGAGAAAAGGCGCTGAAAATATCACCATTAAAGACCTTAATGTTGTAAACAGTGTTCCTGTTATGGCAACTCAGGGTGAAAAGGATGCTCATCTTACACCGCTTGATACTTTCCCGAATCTTCCTGACAGAAGCAAGCTTGCTAACTGTACTGAATATACAGAAGAAGAGAAGATTGCTTCTATGGGTGAAGTTACCAAGAATAAATATGAAGCGTATGTAGAAAGTAATACACTGACAGCAGGTCAGAGTGTATGGCTTGCGCGTTCCGGTGCATTTAATGAGAGAGGTCATGCTGTTGCATATACAAGCACCGCTGACAAGATTATATTTGAAAACGTACGTATAAGAGGTGGTCAGGACTCGCTTTATGCAGCGGGCAACAGAGCTTACTTCAAGAACTGTGATGTAATCGGCGGAACTGACTATATCTACGGCGGCGGAACCTCAGTATTTGATAATTGTACACTTGGCCTTGAAGGTTTCTCTGATAAGACATACGGTTCACCTATTGCTACAGGCGGACACAGCACACTGAGAAAGTACGGCTATCTCTTCTATAATTGTACTCTTTACAATATGAGAGACAACAACGGTACAAACAATTACGGCGGACCGTGGCAGGCAGGTTCGCAGGTGACATATTACAACTGTACTCTTGATGACAACGCATCTGTCGGAAAATCAGCGTTTGTGCTCGACGATATGGGATGGCGTAGATTCGGCGCAGAACAAGGTTTATCAAGAAGCTATGAATACGGCACAAAAAATGCAAGCGGAAGCGCTGTTGACTTTTCAAAGCGTGTTGTAAATAAGTCGACAGAAGAAGGCGGCCCGGGAATGGGCACCGTGCTTGATGAGTGGCAGGTTCTTGAGTTTAACCCGAGAAATTACTTCTCAAAGGAATGTGACGCAAGTTATACAGACGATTGGGATCCGATGAACTTCGGCGAAACATATCTCAAGGCTATTGACGCTGCAATGGCAGGCGCAACGATTAACATTCCTTCAAACGAAGAAACAACCATAGCTCTTCCGTCAGCTCCCGAGGGTATTACATATAAGTGGGAATCGGCTTCAACAAATGCCGTTGTAAGTGCAGACGGTAAGAATATAACCGTTATCCGTCCGGCAGCCGGAGAAGAGAGTATTGAATCAAAGGTTGTTCTTTATGCGATGGACAACAACACAAAGTTCGGTGATAAGAAAGAAATCCCGGTAAGCATCACACCGACAACAAATACAACAGACGTATTCAGTATTCCGGTAAGCGTTAAGCAGTCTGCTGCTCTTGCTGAGGACGCAAACTATGCTATAACCATTTCAAAGAGCGGTGCGGTAATCAAGAGACAGACTGTTACAGTTCCCGCAGGTTCGACCGAAGTGAATGATGTAATTGAAAAAATTCCCGCAATCGCCGAGGGAATCGAATATGACATTAAGATAGTTCCGTCAAGCGACGAGGTGACAATAACTTCACCGGCCGATGGCGTAGGAACAGTAACCGGAAAAACGGGAGTGAGTGTACCTCTTGACATAGTGGTTCAGAATCAGGTTGACAAAAAGATTACTCTTGACATCACTTTTGATTCAGCAAGCGAAAAGAATAAATCGTATGATTTGATTGCTCTCGCAAAAGCGAAAGGCGCAGATGACAGCATTACTTCATCAGATATTATTACTGTTGAATATGATTTGGATGTAAGTGCAAAGCCTAAGAATAATTCAAACTACATTGATTTGATTTCAACCACGCCTTCGTCAACTGTAAAGACATCTGCGGTTGATTCCAGAATAGCTCTTTGGAGAATATACAGCGGATGGGAACAGATTGATATGGTTGACTGTGCAACCGGATTCAGCGGTACATCGAATACTAAAGACCAGTGGCTTAATATCGCAGGTAAGTTTGACTATAGTACAACAACTCATGTGGTTACAAATATCAACTACAAGACAGCTGTTCTTACAGCTTCGGCAACAGGTTCAGGCACCTATCAGCAGTTTAAAGAGTACACATTTGAATCGTTCCCGGCTAAGCCGAACAAAGGCAATCTGTACCTGGCGGCATATAATGACGCATATGATACATTTTCTATCAAGAACGTAACTATTACGTACAAGAAAGTGGTAACAAACTAAAACGCTTAATAATTTAAATAATTATTAATAGATTTTTTCCCAATTAGCAAGAGACGGGCGAAAGCCTGTCTCTTTGTTGTTTTATTCAGTATATTTATTTGCCTGAAATAGTTAATTCTTGTATTTATGTAATTTTTTCGGTTTACAGATTAATTATTATGTGATATAATATCACTGCTTAATAAATTTTATTATATTGGGTATAGGTTTACAAATTTACAGACGTGCACTATGCTTAAAATCAGGAGAATTTTATATGATAAAAACAATTATAAGCTTATTAACCGCGGTTATGCTGTTATCAGTACCGGCTGCTCCTCAGGCGTTTGCTGATGAACCCGGTGATTCCGCAGAAGTAGGGCTGTCAGCCGTAGAGAATTATACATACGGTGATCTGACTTATGAAATAAATGACGATGCCACAATAACAATTGTAGATTGTAATGAAAGTGTAACAAGTTTAGAAATACCGTCAGAAATTGATGACAAATCCGTAACAAGTATAAGCAGTACAGCGTTAAGTAAATGCAGCAGTCTGACAAATATTGCAATACCAAGCAGCATAAAAAGCATAGCAAATAATGCCTTTAATAACTGTAAAAGCTTAACTGAAATAAATGTAGCAATCTCAAATACGGTATATTCGTCAGTTGAAGGCGTTTTGTTTAACAAAGACAGAACATATCTGATAAAATATCCGGCAGGACGAACTGCTGAGACATATGCTATTCCAAACGGTGTAATAAACATAGGATCGAGTGCGTTTCAGGAATGTGCAGACTTAACAAGTGTAATAATACCGGGCAGCACGACATATATCGGCGATTATGCCTTTAGGCAATGCACCGGCTTGGAAAGCATAAACCTACCCAGTGGTATGATCAGTATAGGAAGCTATGCGTTTTATTACTGCACCGGATTGAAAGAAATAGTTATACCGGATAGTGTAACAAGCATAGGAAACTCTGCGTTTTCTAGTTGCAGCGGTATGGAGAGCGCAGTAATTTCAAGCGGTATAACTGAAATAGAAGATTATACATTCTCAGGCTGCGGCAATTTAACAAGTATAGAAATCCCGGAGGGCATAGCAAGTATAGGTAAATTTGCTTTTCAAAGTTGTAACGGCTTAACAAGCATAACAATACCAAAAAATGTAACAAGCATAGATTACGGAGCATTTTCGGCTTGCAGCAGTCTGACAAGTATAGATACAGACAGTGAAAATCCGGCTTATTTGTCAGATAACGGTGTTCTGATGAACATTGACAAAACGCAGATTGTTGCATATCCGGCAGGACGCACAGAAGAGTCGTATGTTATACCTAACTGCGTGACAAACATAGGTAACCGTGCTTTCTATAAGTGTACCGGCTTAACAAGCATAACTATACCGGGCAGCGTAACTGAGATAGAAGAAGGTGCGTTTTATAGCTGCAGAAATTTAGAAATTGTATATTACGGCGGTTCGGCAACAAAGTGGAGCAGCATAATTATCGGAGATTTTAACAGTCCGCTCGAAGTTGCTGATGTGAAATTTAACATCGGCACATATACATACGATGATTTAAAATATTTTATAAATGATAATAACACAATTACTGTTACCGATTACACAGGCAGTGCAGAAATTGTAGAGATACCGTCAGAGATTGACGGTATAAGCGTGACCGTTATTGGAGTTTCGGCGTTTGAACAAAGCAGCGTAACAAGCGTAACAATCCCCGACAGTGTTACAAGTATAAGTGATTTTGCGTTCCGTAATTGCGGCAGCTTGACAAGCGTGACCTTACCGGAAAGTTTGGAGAGTATAGGCGAGTGTGCGTTTTCAGAAAGCGGCTTAACAAGTGTGAGCATACCGAGTGGCGTTGAGAGTATAGGCACTCATGCGTTCGGAGGCTGCTCAGGCTTGACAAGTGCAGTAATATCTGAAGGCGTGAAAAGCATAAATGACGAGGCGTTCAGCGGCTGTGAAAGCTTGGAAAGCATAACAATAGCAAGCACCGTAACAAGCATTGGAGCTAATACGTTTGCCGGTTGTGAAAAATTAACAAGCATAGAATTGTCGGATAGCCTGGAGAGTATTGGAAGTTATGCCTTTGCAGACTGCAGCAGCCTGACAGAGATAAATATACCGGGCACCGTGACAAGTATTGGCGATTATGCGTTTAACTATTGCAACAGTCTGACAGGCATAGATGTTGACGGCGCAAATCCTGAATACATGTCAGACGGCGGTGTTTTGCTGAATAAAGAAAAAACATATCTGATAAAATATCCGCCAAGGCGTGTTGCTGAAAGATATATCATTCCAAGCAGTGTAACAGAAATTGATGCCGGAGCGTTCCGTGACAGCAGCGGCTTAAAAAGTATAGCGATACCAAGAGGTGTAACGGCAATAGATGAATATACATTTTCAGGCTGTACAGGTTTAGAAAGCGTGTCAATTCCATACAGCGTGGGAGTGATAAACAATCAGGCTTTTTCCGGTTGCAGCGGAATAACCGATATATATTACTACGGTACCGAGAACGATTGGCATAGTGTGATTATCGGAAGTGATAACGGAACTATCAGAGAGGCGAATGTACATTATATATTAACTGCCTCCGATATAACTGTTGACTCAGGTACAATAAACGTTACTACCGATATTGAAAAGCTGGAAGCTGACAAAAAAGAAAACTCGATGGTCTATGCTGCGCTTTATGACCAAAATGATATGCTCCTTGACTGTTTTGCGGCAGAGTATAACGGCGGTGACATAACCGGTACACTCATAAATAATGAAAATGCCGACCACATAAAAATTTTTGTATGGAGCAAGGACGGAAATATTCAGCCGATGACGGATCTGCCTGAGTATATTAATATTTAATTAATAAATTTAAAAATTTCCTGAAAAAAGTCTTGCATTATGGTTTTTGTTGTGTTATAATACTTTGCTGTGTGGGTACGCCCGCATAATAAAATACGCACGCCGGAGGATTTTTGAGGTTGTGCCGCAATCCCATGTCGGTTCCTCAGAAAGAAGATAACGGCGGAGGTATAAAACTTTACGGAGGTGTAAATCATGGGAGTAGTTCAGATGAAACAGTTATTGGAAGCAGGTGTTCACTTCGGTCACCAGACACGTCGTTGGAACCCTAAAATGGCGGAGTACATTTTCACAGAGAGAAACGGTATCTATATTATCGATCTTCAGAAGACAGTTAAGAAGATTGAAGAAGCATACTACTTCACTCGTGACATCGCTGCAGAAGGCGGAAGTGTTCTCTTCGTAGGTACAAAGAAGCAGGCTCAGGAAGCTATCAAGGAAGAAGCTGAAAGAACCGGTATGTTCTACGTAAACGCAAGATGGCTCGGCGGAATGCTCACAAACTTCAAGACAATCAAGCAGAGAATCGGCAGACTGTTCCAGCTCGACAAGATGGCTGAGGACGGAACAATGGATCTTCTTCCGAAGAAGGAAGTTATCAAGCTCAACCTTGAGAAGGAAAGGCTTGAAAAGTTCCTCGGCGGAATCAAGAACATGCAGGATCTCCCGTCAGCTTTGTTTGTTGTTGACCCGAGAAAGGAAAAGAACGCTATTGCAGAGGCTCATAAGCTCGGTATCCCGGTTATCGCAATCGTTGATACAAACTGTGACCCGGAAGAAGCAGACTATCCTATCCCCGGCAACGATGACGCTATCCGTGCGGTTAAGCTTATTGTTTCAACAATCGGTAACGCTATCTTAGAGGGCAAGCAGGGCGAGCAGATTGAAGATACTGAATCAAAAGAGGAAGTATCACTTGATATGCTTGACGAATAATTTTGATTTTCATGCGGCTGAGCCGCTATGTACAGAGATTTAATATATTATCGAAAGGATGAATTAAAAATGGCATTTACAGCACAAGACGTAAAGGCTCTTAGAGAAATAACCGGCTGCGGAATGATGGATTGTAAGAAGGCTCTTACAGAGACAGACGGCGACCAGGAAAAGGCTGTTGAATATTTGAGAGAAAAGGGTCTTTCAAAGGCTGCTAAGAAGTCGGGCAGAATTGCTGCTGAAGGTATAGTAAAGACTTATATCGAAAAAGGCGTTGGCGTAATCGTTGAAGTAAACTCAGAGACAGACTTTGTTGCGAAGAACGATGACTTCCAGAAGTTCGTTGAGGACGTTGCAAAGACTATCGCTCACAATTCACCGGCTGATGTTGAAGAACTCAAGACTCTCACAATCGATGGCGGAAGCCAGACTGTAGGCGAGGCTCTGACCGAGAAGATTGCTACAATCGGTGAGAATATGAACATCAGACGTTTTGAAAAGATTACTACAGACGGCGTTATCGTTGACTATATCCACGCCGCAGGTAAGATTGGCGTTATGGTTGAAGCATCAGCTGAGGAAAGCGACGCAGTAGAAGAGTGCCTTAAGAACGTAGCAATGCAGATTGCTGCGCTCAATCCGAAGTACCTTTCAAGCGCAGAGGTTCCGGAGGATTACAAGGAGCATGAGAAGGAAATCCTCATGGCACAGGCTAAGAACGATCCTAAGAATGCAAGCAAGCCGGACAACATCATCGAGAAGATGATTACCGGCCGTCTCGCAAAGGAGCTTAAAGAGGTTTGTCTGCTTGAGCAGGAATATGTTAAGGCTGCAAACAAGGAAACAGTTGCAAAGTATGTTGAGCAGGTTTCAAAGGAGACAGGTTCAGGCATCGCACTGAAGAGCTTCGTTCGTTTCGAGACAGGCGAAGGCATCGAAAAGAAGCAGGATAACTTCGCAGAAGAAGTTGCTTCAATGATGAAATAAGAAATAATCAAATAATGCTTTGACATAATAACATTATTGTGATAAATATTTATTAGAGTGACACGGTCACGAAGGGGTACACCACCTTGGGTGTAGCTTTCTTCGTGACCGTTTTTGCTTTGAGTAGTCAAATATTAAATAAATCAGGAGGTGTTAACGTATGGTTTTTGTGAACAGTAAGGAAATTGAGGGCATAGATGGGAAAAGCGTTTCCGAAATGCTCAAATCTTTGGGCTATAAAACAGTTTTTGTTGCGGTTGAACGCAACGGTGAAATTATTCCAAAGAGTGAATACGATAAAACCGTACTAAGCGACGGTGATAAGATAGAGGTGGTCAGTTTTGTCGGAGGCGGCTGATATAAAGCGTGAAGAAATAGAAGCCGCTCTCATTGAGCGGCACGGCGAAGCGGTATACCGCAAACTGAAAAATGCACAGGCGGCAATAGCCGGACTGGGCGGACTTGGTTCAAACATAGCAATGGCTCTTGTGCGTGCCGGTATAGGCAGACTTTTGCTTGTCGATTTTGATGTGGTGGATATAACAAATCTGAACAGACAGAATTATTATATAAAGCATATAGGAATACCTAAGACAGAAGCGATACAGGAGGTCTTAAGCAATATAAATCCGTATGTTGAGTTAGAGGTAAAAAACATAAGGGTTACCGAGGATAATGCAGCGGAGATATTTGCGGATTATGATATCGTATGCGAGGCGTTTGACCGCCCGGAAAACAAGGCTATGCTTGTGAACGCAATGCTCTGCGAGGGCAAGACCGTCATATCCGGTTCGGGTATGGCTGGATATTTAAGTACAAACATCATAGTAACGCGCAAAATTTCCGATAAGTTTTACGTATGCGGCGACTGCGTTACCGATTCAAAAGATGTGAACGGTCTTATGGCTCCGCGTGTGGCTGCCTGTGCCGCGCATCAGGCTAATATGATTCTGAGAATTATTTTAGGTGAAAACGAGGCTTAATAATACGAGAAAAACAGAAAATAGGAGAAGAATGAAATGGATAAGAATAAAGCAGAAGATAAATTTATTTTAAACGGACACGAATTCACATCGAGGTTTATTCTCGGTTCGGGGAAATATTCACTTGACCTTATAAAGGCGGCGGTGGAAAATGCGGGAGCCCAGATAATAACGCTTGCTCTGCGCCGTGCGGCAACCGGTGATGTGGCGAATATTCTTGATTACATACCAAAGGGAGTGACTCTTCTGCCGAACACCTCGGGTGCAAGAAACGCCGAGGAGGCGGTGCGGATTGCTCATCTTGCAAGAGAGCTGGGCTGCGGAGATTTTATAAAAATTGAGTGTATAAGAGACTCAAAATATCTTCTTCCCGATAATTATGAGACGGCAAAGGCAACAGAAATACTGGCAAAAGAGGGTTATGTTGTCATGCCATATATGTACCCTGATTTGAATTCGGCGCGTGACATGGCGAATGCCGGCGCTGCCTGCATTATGCCTCTCGGCGCGCCTATAGGCTCGAATAAGGGAATATGTACAAAGGAATTTATCAAAATCCTTATTGACGAAATTGACCTGCCGATAATAGTTGACGCAGGTATAGGAAAGCCGTCACAGGCGTGTGAGGCAATGGAAATGGGCGCCGCAGCCGTTATGGCGAACACCGCAATTGCCACTGCCGGAGATGTTGCGGCTATGGCGGGCGCGTTTAAGAAGGCTATAGAGGCAGGAAGAACGGCTTACCTTAGTGGAATGGGCAGAGTGATTGACAAGGGCGCGTCGGCTTCGTCGCCGCTCACCGGATTTTTAGAGAAGTAAAGGAGGCGCAGAAATTGCAGATTAAGGAGCATAACCCCAAAAACAGAATAGACCATATGCAGTATCTTCCCGACATGGAGGTTCTAAAGTCGAATATGCTCGATGATGTCATATCGGCTGTGAACGCATATGATTATGACCGCTACACGGAAAAAGATGTCCTTGCGGCGCTTAACAGGGATGTGCGTACCCCGGAGGACTTTGCCGCTTTGCTCTCTCCGGCTGCGCTGCCACACCTTGAGGAAATTGCGCAAAAGGCTCAGGAGGAAACAAGAAAGCATTTCGGAAATTCGGTTATGATGTTCACTCCGCTTTATATCGCCAATTACTGTGAGAACTACTGCATATACTGTGGCTTCAACTGTCATAACAAGATAAACCGCGCTAAGCTGACAGCGGAGGAGATAGAGAACGAAATGCGCGCTATTGCCGAAACCGGATTGCAGGAGGTACTTATACTTACCGGCGAAAGCAAACAGATGTCGGACGTTAAGTATATCGGAGAGGCGTGTAAAATTGCAAAGAAGTATTTCAAGGTTATCGGAGTAGAGGTTTATCCGATGAACAGCGACGAATACGCATATCTTCATGAGTGCGGCGTGGATTATGTCACCGTATTTCAGGAGACATACGACAGCGATAAATACGAAACGCTTCATCTTGCAGGACACAAGCGCATATTCCCGTACCGCTTTTATGCGCAGGAGCGTGCAATAAGAGGCGGAATGCGCGGAGTAGGATTTGCAGCGCTTCTGGGACTTTCGGATTTCAGAAAGGACGCTTTCGCAACGGGTATGCACGCGTATTTGCTGCAAAGGAAGTACCCTCATGCCGAAATTGCCTTTTCGTGTCCGAGGCTGCGCCCGATTATAAACAATGATAAGATAAACCCAAGAGACGTCCATGAGCCTCAGCTTTTGCAGGTTATTTGCGCGTACAGGTTGTTTATGCCGTTTGCGAGCATCACGATTTCCACACGCGAATGTGAGCGGTTCAGAGATAATATAATTAAAATTGCCGCTACCAAGATTTCCGGGGGCGTTTCCGTAGGAATAGGCGGAAGAACCGAAGATAACGAGAAAAAGGGCGATGAGCAGTTTGAAATTTCGGACGGAAGAACTGTCAGCGAGGTCTATGACGCAATAGTAAGGCAGGGCTTGCAGCCGGTAATGAGTGATTATATATATGTCTGAGTTAATTGCAGTTTCAAACAGACACCTTTGCGTAGGTGATTTCTGTACAAGAATAAAAAGTATAGCTGAATACGGAATAAATATTATTTTAAGGGAAAAGGACTTATGCGCGGCGGAATATGCGGAGCTTTTGCGTGCCGTCGGTTCGGAGCGGATAATTCCGCATACGTTTATAAGCACAGCACGCAAGCTTGGGTATAAGCGTATTCATCTGCCGCTGCCGGTCTTTGAGAAAAATTCGCAGGCAGTGTCGGAATTTGAAGTCAGCACATCAGTTCACTCACTTAAGCAGCTGAAAAAGGCCGAGACTATCGGCGCAGTTGCCGTAACGGCAGGACATGTGTTTAATACCGACTGCAAAAGCGGTATTCCCGGACGAGGATTGGACTTTGTGCATGAGATAAAATCCGCTGCAAATGTTCCGGTGTATGCAATAGGCGGAATAACACCGGATAATGCCGCGGAGGTGCTTGACGCCGGCGCGGACGGCGTGTGCGTTATGAGCGGCTTTATGCGCTGCGGGAATATAAGCGAATACATAAGCAGCTTTAAAAATATAATAGACAGATGAGCTTTGACAAAAAAGGATTCGCATTGGTTCTTTTTGTTTTACCATAAAACTGAATTTTGGATTAGCATTGACAATCAAATAATATATTATTATAATTTAATAATAACAGTTAAAGCTGCAAAATTGATACAGGCAGGAAATGACTATGGACAAAAAGTATGAAATATTAAAAGAATATCTTAAAGAACTGGGTTCTGTTGCGGTGGCGTTTTCGGGCGGTGTTGACTCAACCTTTCTGCTTAAGGCTGCTCATGACGTATTGGGTGATAACGCAGCTGCCGTTACTGTATGTTCCTGCTTGTTTCCCGAACGTGAACTCAGCGAAGCCAAGGCATTTTGTGAGAGTGAGGGCATAAGGCATGTTTTAGTCAAGTTCGATGAATTAAGTATCAAAGGCTTTTCTCAAAATCCTGTTAATCGGTGCTATTTGTGCAAGACCGAGCTGTTTACTAAAATGCGCAAGGCGGCAGGCGGGCTTGGCATAAAAAATATTGCCGAAGGCTCAAATGTTGATGATGACGGCGACTACCGTCCGGGCTTAATCGCCGTAAAGGAGCAGAATATAAAGAGTCCGCTGCGTTATGCGGGGCTTAACAAAACTGAAATCCGCAGCCTGTCAAAGCGGCTTGGACTTTCCGTGTGGAATAAGCCGTCTTTTGCCTGTCTGGCTTCAAGATTTGTTTACGGCGAGCCGATTACAGAAGAAAAGCTGAATATGGTGGGCAAGGCCGAACAGTTTTTGCTGGATTTGAACTTCACTCAGGTCAGGGTCAGAATTCACGGCTTGGCCGCGAGGATAGAAATCAAACCTGAGGAGTTCACGAAGATGATTGAGGCGGCGCAGCAGGTCTGCGAATATTTCAAGGGTCTTGGCTTTACATATGTTTCGTTGGACTTGGGCGGTTACCGCACGGGCAGTATGAATGAAACCCTGCGGCTATAGAAATTTTGCGTAGGCAATTTGAGCAGAAAAGAGGACGGTGCAAAATGGAGCAAAGAGAGCTGAAACAGCTTTTAAACGAGCTTGCGAACGGAAATATATCGGTTGACGACGCTGTACTGAGGCTCAAAACTGAGCCTTTTGATGATTTGGGCTTTGCAAAGGTCGATCATCACAGAAGCGTAAGACAGGGAATAGCCGAGGTGATTTACGGAGCCGGAAAAACGCCTGAGCAGATTGCCGGAATTGCGCAAAACATGCTTGAGCATGGTCAAAAAACGGTGCTGATTACGAGAATGAGCAAAGCGGCAGCGGAGGTGGTAGGCAGAAGCCTGCCGCTTGAATATCATGAGACCGGAAGCGTGGGAATTATCGGCGAAATGCCTGCACCTGACACAAAGACTAATATAGTCGTTGCGACAGGCGGGACGAGCGATATACCGGTTGCCGAGGAGGCGGCTCTGACCGCAGAAGCATTAGGAAACAAAGTGACGCGTCTTTATGATGTGGGCGTATCGGGCTTGCATCGGCTTCTGGCACATTCCGGCGAGATTATGAGTGCAAGGGTGATTATAGCTGTTGCCGGTATGGAGGGCGCGCTTGCCAGTGTTATTGGCGGCTTGGTGGATTGCCCCGTGATTGCTGTTCCGACAAGCGTAGGCTACGGCGCGTCATTCGGCGGACTTTCGGCGCTGCTCTCTATGCTCAATTCCTGTGCCGGCGGAGTCAGTGTTGTTAATATCGATAACGGCTTCGGCGCAGGCTATCTGGCGAGTATGATAAACCATATATAAGTGTTATAATTTAAAAGGAATCGGTGTAATTATGAAAATATTATATATAGAATGTAACATGGGAGCTGCCGGCGATATGTTTATGTCAGCACTGCTTGAACTCACTGCGGAGCCTGACAGATTTATCGAAAGGCTGAACGGACTTAATATTCCGGGCGTAAAATTTAAGATAACTAAGTCGGTCAAATGCGGAATAACAGGTACTCACGTTGAAGTTTCGGTGAATGGCACAGCAGAACACGAGCATATGCACGAGCGTAATCATCAACATAATCACTCTCATCACCATACCGGAATGAAAGAGATTGAGCATATTATAGCTTCTCTTGATGTGTCGGATTATGTGCGTAAAAATGCTCTGGCGGTATACAAGCTGATTGCCGAAGCCGAAAGTCACGCGCATGGGCGCACGGTTGAGCATATCCACTTTCACGAGGTCGGAAGCATGGACGCGGTTGCCGATGTGGTCGGGACCTGTATGCTGCTTGAGGAGCTTGCCCCGGATAAGATAATTGCATCGCCTGTTAATGTCGGAAGCGGTCAGGTCAGATGCGCACACGGCATATTGCCCGTGCCGGCACCTGCAACGGCGTATATTCTGCGTGATGTTCCGATTTACAGCGGCGATATAGAAAGTGAGCTTTGTACGCCTACGGGCGCGGCACTGCTCAGGCATTTTGCGTCTGAATTTGCGCCCATGCCGGTTATGAGGGTTTCAAAAATCGGATATGGCATGGGAACAAAGGACTTTCGGGCGGCAAATTGTATGCGTATAATGCTCGGTGAAGCACAGGAGGATTTAAACGCAGATACAGACGTCATTTTGGAGCTGTGCTGCAACATAGACGACATGACCGGTGAGGAAATAGGCTTTGCAATAAACCGGTTGTTTGACGCGGGTGCGCTTGATGTGTTCACTGTGCCGATCGGAATGAAGAAAAACCGCCCCGGTATTTTGCTGACTTGTCTGTGCCGAGAAAATCAGAGAGAGGAAATGCTTAAACTGATTTTTAAGCACACCACGACAATCGGCGTGCGCGAGCATATATCCAACAGATATATCCTAAGCCGCACAGAGGAGGTTGTGAATACAAAGTACGGCGAAATCCGTATAAAGAAATCGCACGGCTACGGTGTTTCGAGAGTAAAGCCGGAATATGATGATATAGAAAGAGCGGCGATAGAAAATGATATTTCTGTTTCCGATATAACTTTTGAAATATAATTTTTTATAAAAATTTTTGATGTATAAAACCGCAGTATTTTTGAAATAATACCATTAAAAAATATAGTTCTATGTAGGAGGTTATTTAATGGATATTATAACATTAATATTGCTCATAATCGGCGGAATTAACTGGGGACTTATCGGAGTGTTCAGATTTGACATTGTGGCGTTTCTTTTCGGAAGCCAGACAAGCGTAGTAAGCAGGATTATTTACACTATAATCGGTCTTTGTGCGCTTTGGGACATTACATTCTTCTTCAGAAACGAAATACTTTCACGCTTCAAGTCGGAACAGTAATAACAAAATAAGTAAATTTTTGTTACTTTTGTTTGAATTTTACTTATTTTTTGTGAAATTCAAATTTGTTGTTGACAAATAAAACCTGTTAATATATAATCTAATTTAGGTTGTGCTGACAAAGGGGTTGGCACATGTTCGGCTGCGGTACTCGCACCGATTGTTTTGTAAAGGAGTATTCCGTATATAACAGTTCATTCATATGTGATGATTGTAATTGTTTCGGAATGTTTGTTACCGCAGCGGCGGTAATGTTAAACAAGGGTATTTGTTCAATGACGCACAATGGGGTGTGGCTTTATTAGCTGCACTCTTTTTTTGTGTTTTGATGCGGCATTTGACAGTATTAGTTAACGGCTTTAACTTATAATATTAAATTCTATGCAATTTGATGATTGATGTTGAATATACAGTTGTGGTATAATGCTTAAGTTAAAGTCTATATGTATAGGCGCACAATTTATGGAGGTGTGGTAATTGTATAAAATAGTAAGAAAAGAAGCTCTGAACCCTACAGTGTCACTCATTGAGGTGGAAGCCCCGTACATAGCCAAAAAGGCTGAGCCGGGTCAGTTCATCATTTTAAGAGTTGACGAGAAGGGAGAGCGTATTCCGTTTACAATCGCTGACTATGACAGAGAAAAGGGGACTGTCACCGTTATTTTCCAGGTAGTCGGAAAGTCTACCGAGAGCTTGAACGAGCTGAGTGCCGGCGATTGTTTGCAGGACTTTGTTGGTCCTTTAGGTGTTGCGTCAAATTTTGAAGGAGTTAAGAAGGTCGCGGTTATCGGCGGCGGTCTCGGTACCGCTATCGCATATCCTCAGGCAAAGAAGCTCCATTCAATGGGCGTTACGGTTGATATGATAAACGGATTCAGAAACAAGGATTTGATAATCATTGAAGACTTGTGCAAGGCGGCTTGTACAAATCTTTACACAATGACAGATGACGGTTCAAACGGAAATCAGGGCTTTGTTACCGCAAAGCTTGAGGAGCTTATCAATAACGGCGAAAACTACGATCTGGTTGTTGCAATCGGTCCGCTTGTTATGATGAAGGCGGTTTGCGATTTGACCCGCAAATATGATATAAAGACAATAGTAAGCATGAACCCAATCATGATTGACGGCACGGGTATGTGCGGCGGCTGCCGTGTCACAGTTGGCGGCGAGACTAAGTTCGCATGTGTTGACGGACCTGACTTTGACGGTCATCTTGTGGATTTTGACAGCGCGATTGCACGCTCTAAGATGTTCAAAAAGCAGGAGACAGAGTCGAGACAGCGCCATGATAATTGCAGATTGGAGGGAATGAAGAATGCCTAATATGTCACTTGAAAAGGTTAAGATGCCTGAACAGGATCCAAACGTAAGAAATAAGAACTTTAAAGAGGTTTCGACAGGATATACTGAAGAAATGGCAATAGAGGAGGCAACTCGTTGTCTTAATTGTAAGCACAAGCCTTGTATGCAGGGCTGCCCGGTTATGGTTAAAATTCCCGAATTTATTGCACTCGTTGCTGAGGGCAAGTTTGAGGAAGCATATCTCAAAATCCAGGAGACAAGCTCACTTCCGGCTGTCTGCGGACGCGTATGTCCCCAGGAAAGCCAGTGTGAAAAATACTGCGTGCGCGGCGTAAAGGGTGAGCCGGTAGGTATAGGCCGTCTTGAGCGCTTCGTTGCCGACTGGTACATGAAGAACGGCAATACAAAGCAGTCTGCTCCGAAGCCGAACGGCAAGAAGGTAGCCGTTGTCGGCGCAGGTCCGTCAGGTCTGACATGTGCCGGCGACTTGGCAAAGCTTGGTTATAAGGTGACAGTGTTTGAAGCCTTCCATACACCCGGCGGTGTTTTGGTATACGGTATTCCGGAGTTCAGACTCCCGAAGGATATTGTTGCGGCAGAGGTTCAGAAGCTCAAGGATATGGGCGTTGAAATAATGACCAACATGGTAATCGGTAAGGTTCTCTCGGTCGAGGAGCTTCTCACAGACGAGGGCTTTGACGCAGTGTTTATCGGAACAGGCGCAGGCCTTCCGAGCTTTATGAAGATAGAGGGCGAGTCACTTAACGGCGTTTATTCCGCAAACGAGTTCCTGACAAGAATTAATCTTATGAAGGCGTACAAGTTCCCGGAATATGATACACCGATTTATGTCGGCAAGAACGTGGTTGTTGTCGGAGGCGGTAATGTTGCGATGGACGCAGCTCGTTCGGCTAAGAGACTGGGCGCCGAAAATGTATATATAGTATACAGAAGAAGCGAAGAGGAAATGCCCGCGCGTGTTGAGGAGGTTCACCATGCAAAGGAAGAGGGTATTGAGTTTAAGCTCCTTAATAATCCTGTTAAGATAAACGGCAATGACGAGGGCTGGGTTGACAGCGTTACCTGTATCAAAATGGAGCTTGGCGAACCCGATGCCTCAGGCAGACGCAGACCTCAGCCGGTTGAGGGCAGTGAGTTTGATATCGACGCCGACGTTGTTGTTATTGCAATCGGTCAGACACCGAATCCGCTTATTAAGAACACAACTCCTGACCTTGAGACAAACAAGTGGGGTTGTATAGTTGCCAAGGAGGAAACCGGCGCAACAAGCAAGAAAGGCGTATATGCCGGCGGTGATGTTGTTACCGGTGCGGCAACCGTTATCCTCGCCATGGGTGCAGGAAAAACAGCCGCAGCATCGATAGACGAATATCTGAGCAAAAATGAATAGCCTCCCTCAGGCTGCTATCGCATCCAGCTCACCCGGAGCGGGAGCCATGATAAAGTAAAAAATTAATTAAATATAACTTTATAATGTAAAGGAGAAACAAAAAAATGGCAATCACAAACAGTTACTTAAAGAGCGTTTTTGAACAGGTTGAGAAGAGAAACGCAAACGAGCCCGAATTCCTTCAGGCTGTTGAGGAAGTATTGGAGTCACTTGAACCGGTTGTTGAAGCTCATCCGGAGTATGAAGAAGCAGGTCTTATCGAAAGACTTGTTGAGCCTGAAAGAGTTATCTATTTCAGAGTTCCGTGGGTTGACGACAACGGCAAGACTCAGGTAAACAGAGGCTTCAGAGTTCAGTTCAACAGCGCAATCGGTCCCTATAAGGGCGGTCTCAGATTCCACCCGTCAGTATATCAGGGCATCATTAAGTTCCTGGGCTTTGAGCAGATATTCAAGAACTCTCTTACAGGTCTCCCGATCGGCGGCGGTAAGGGCGGAAGCGACTTCGATCCTAAGGGCAAGAGCGACGCTGAGGTTATGAGATTCTGTCAGAGTTTTATGACAGAGCTTTCAAAGCACATCGGTGCTGACACAGACGTTCCGGCCGGTGATATCGGTGTAGGCGGACGTGAAATCGGTTACCTGTTCGGTCAGTACAAGAGACTCAGAAACGAGTTCACAGGCGTTCTCACAGGTAAGGGCCTCACATACGGCGGTTCACTCGCTCGTACAGAAGCTACAGGCTATGGTCTCTGCTACTTCACAGATGCTATGCTCAAGGCTAACGGTAAGTCATTTGAGGGCAAGACTGTTGTTATTTCAGGTTCCGGTAATGTTGCTATCTACGCTACACAGAAGGCAACACAGCTCGGCGGCAAGGTTGTTGCACTTTCAGACTCAAATGGCTATGTATACGACAAGAACGGTATCGACCTTGACTGCGTAAAGCAGCTTAAGGAAGTTGAGAGAAAGAGAATTAAGGAATATGTTGCAACTCATCCTGAGGCTGAGTATCACGAAGGCTGCAAGGGTATCTGGACTATCCCGTGCGACATCGCTCTTCCGTGCGCAACTCAGAATGAAATCGATGAAGAGTCAGCAAAGGCACTCGTTGCAAACGGCTGCTTCGCAGTAGGCGAGGGCGCAAACATGCCTTCAACACCGGAAGCTGTTGCTGTATTCCAGTCAAACGGCGTTCTGTTCGGACCTGCAAAGGCTGCAAATGCCGGCGGCGTTGCTACATCAGCACTCGAAATGAGCCAGAACAGCATGAGATATTCATGGACATTCGAAGAAGTTGACGCAAAGCTCAAGGACATCATGGAGGGTATCTTCGAGAAGTGCGACAGCGCTGCAAAGACATATGGCCACGAAGGCAACTATGTAATGGGCGCAAACATTGCAGGCTTCAAGAAGGTTGCTGATTCAATGATGGCTCACGGTATTGTTTAATTCAAGATAAAATTTGAATAGTTTTTAAATAAGCGGCGGAAAATTTTCTGCCGCTTTTGTTCTATTTATTTCAGTGCGTCATACATTAATTTATTGAATTGTTTATTTTATTCAGAAAACATATTGACGATTGTCTATGTGTTGTGTATAATATAGATAACCTTGAATGTGAATGAGGTGATAAGGTGAAAAACAAGTATAGTGAAACAGCTGAAGTTTTCAAAGCATTTTGTGATGAAAACAGAATACGAATACTTGAAGTATTGCAGACTGGTGAAAAATGTGGCTGCAAGCTGCTTGAAGAACTAAATGTTACACAGCCTACGCTTTCGCATCATATGAAAATTCTATGTGATGCCGGTATTGTTGACAGCCGAAAAGAGGGTAAATGGACGCATTATAAAATTTCAAATGAGGGACGAAGCGACATAATAAAGCTCCTTGAAGAAATCACAAAAATAGACAGCTCTTGTGTAAATAAGTCCTGCGATTAAGTGTAAGGTCATTGTCACACAATGACTTTATCCTAAACAGTATACATTGACACATTTCGATTTGTTTATGGGAGGCTTTTATGGAATTGTTAAAAACATATTGGGATTTTTTTCAAAATCAAATCTTGGGTATGAAGTGGCTAAATGAGGTTATTGGAATTTTGCTGTCTGTATTCGGACTTGATACAAGCGGAAGAATTGGCGGCAGTATTTGGTTTTTCTTGTACGACACCATTAAAATTATGGTTTTGCTTGGTGTATTGATTTTAATTATCTCTTACATTCAAAGCTATTTTCCGCCTGAGAGAAGCAAACGAATACTTGGCAGGTTTCATGGTATAGGCGCAAATGCGGTTGCGGCACTGCTTGGAACAGTAACACCGTTTTGCTCTTGCTCGTCAATTCCGTTATTCATCGGATTTACAAGCGCAGGCTTGCCGCTCGGCGTAACATTCTCTTTCCTCATATCCTCACCTATGGTTGATTTAGGCTCACTTGTGCTTTTAATGAGTATTTTCGGCTGGAAAGTGGCTGTTGTTTATGTTATTGTTGGTCTTGTAATCGCTGTTGCAGGCGGTACACTGATTGAAAAATTACACCTTGAAGCCTGCGTTGAGGATTATATCAGAAACGGTAAAGCACTTGATATTCCGCAGGAGGAATTACATTTTAAAGACCGTATTAAATATGCGTGGGAACAGGCTTTAGGCACAGCAAAGAAAGTTTTTCCGTATGTTTTAATTGGTGTGGGTATTGGTGCGGTTATTCATAATTGGATACCTGAAGATACAATCGTTAAAATACTTGGCAGCGGAAATCCTTTAGGTGTTGTAATTGCCACTATCGCAGGTGTTCCTATGTATGCTGATATATTCGGCACAATTCCGATTGCTGAAGCACTGCTTGCAAAAGGAGCACAGCTCGGAGTTGTACTTTCATTTATGATGGGTGTAACAACATTGTCGCTGCCATCTATGATTATGCTCCGTAAAGCTGTAAAACCAAAGCTGCTTGGAATATTCGCAGGAATTTGTACACTTGGAATTATCCTTGTGGGATATTTCTTTAATGCAATTCAATATATAATTTTATAAATTTTTGGAGGTATTTATTATGTCATTATTTGGTTTTGGTGAGAAAAAGAAAGAAGAAAAGAAAGTCCATGCTTGTTCTTGTAATTGCGGCTGTTCTGCATCAGAAGCATCGGATATTACAAATGACTGCTGCGGAGAAGCAAAAGACGGTATCTGCTGTATAAAGGTTTTGGGTGCCGGCTGTTCTTCCTGTCATACACAGTATGAGAACGCAAAGAAAGCAGTAAAAAATATGGGACTTGACACCCAGGTCGAATATATAACCGATATGCAAAAGGTTATAAAGTACGGTGTTATGAGTATGCCGGCTATCGTTGTAAATGAAAAAGTTGTTTCAATGGGTAAAGTGCTTAAAGCATCAGAGGTTGAAAAGCTGTTTCATAAGTTAGGATTTTAAGGCGCTGATATGAAAAAGAAAATAGCTTTTATATGCGTTCATAACTCCTGCCTCAGTCAGATAGCGGAAGCCCTCGGCAAATATTTTATGAGCGATAAATACGATTTCTATTCAGCAGGAACAGAAACTAAGCCTTGTATCAATCAAGACGCTGTCCGGCTGATGAAATACCTATACGGTATTGATATGGAAAAGAAGCAGTATTCAAAAACGATAGATAAAATTCCTACACCGGATATTGCTATATCTATGGGGTGTGATGTAGGATGTCCTTATATCGGAAAGGCTTTTGATGATAATTGGGGCTTGCCCGATCCAACAGGACATGCAGACAATTTCTTTATTGAAATAATAAAAGAAATTGAAAATAAAGTAAAAGACTTATAACTTTTTATAGAATGAGCATACCCTATTTAAGTATTTTCGTTTCCTCCGACCGAATTATTTTCTATAATAGTTTTATTACGTAATGTGCTAAAACATATATGTGCGGTGTACGATGAAAACAGAACTCTTATCACTTGTGAGAAAATGACCGTGATCTAACAGTCCGATGAAACAGAAAACGTGTCATTCTGCTTGAGTATAAGCAACTGATATTCATACAAGCTGTTTCCGTGGGATTCTATGATGTCAACAGAACTACTGTGCGAAGATGAAAATTAAGATAAAAATCGAAGATGGACTGCATTGATAAATTATAGTTTGACGAGCAGTTCGCCCACCCAGTTGCGCTCGCCGCCTCCGCCCCGAGCGCTCTATCGTG
>CAJKEB010000018.1 GCA_905198865.1 uncultured Eubacteriales bacterium | reverse complement strand
AGTAGCCGCCTCGCCGAAGGCGATTTAATATGATTACACATTCATATCGCACAAGCGCGAGGCGGCTGCGCACCTATCGTGGCGGCAAGCCGCCCTACCGTAGTTTGCATTACCGCCCATTGCATGGTCGGTCTCCGGCTGCAAGCTTAGCTTGCAATAACTCCCCGATAAACTATAATTTAACAAATCAGCCATTTACTTATCGGCAAGTCAAGGCTCCCCTCGAATATGGGGAGCCTTAGCTGACTTAGCTTATTACTATCTTACAATTACCATTTCCTGAACCTGATCCTGATATATCTTTACAAACAGTCTTGCTTCGTTGTCCTTTTCGTAAAGCTCAATATCAGCTGCCGATACTACTGAGATCGGGTTCTTCTTTCTTGCCGAGTCATAGAGATATACTATGGCATCGCCTGTTGCGAAGTTATAGGTCTGGTCGCCGACCTGAACGTTGACGCTGCCGCTGAACTTCTTAACGGCTCTGCCGTATACGGTCGTCAAATCCTTTGTTACGGCAGTCATAAACTCGCTTGTCTTATTGTTTGAATCAAACAGCAGAGTTATTCCGTCTACATTGCCCTTTACGTCTGTCTTATACTGGATTATATCTCCGGCCTTGAGTGCTGTGCCGTCAGATTTCTTGAATACGCTCTTGTCTGCCGCCATCAGCTCTATTTCCTTGCCTTCGCTGAAGCCGTAGAGCTTGTCGGTATATTCCATTTCTGCGTTCTGAGTCTCAGCCAGGTAGTCTACTACGGTAATAGGAGATTCCGCATTGGTTATACCTGTCGAGCTTGTGATAATTATGACATTTGCCATATAGTTGTCCTGCAAATCATAAACTATAGCGTCATAAGATGAATCGTTTGACAAGGTTGATTTGTTCCGGATTGTATACTTATCTGTGTTATCGCCTGCGCTTGCCGGTATATCAAAGATAATCGTATCATCGCCTACACCCACGTTGCCCAGTTTGCCTGACTCACGCTTGTAGACCATGTCACTTCTCTGAATGTTCTTTGTAAACTCTGCCGGGTTCGGTGCGCCGGTCGCTGTGCCGTCCTTTGCTGTTTCTATTCCGGTAATATTACCGCTGCTGTTGGTCTCGTAGATAATAAGCTGCGGTGTCACGCCGCCGCCTGATGTGAGCTCAGACACAACATCTGACGGAGCCTGGGCATACTTATCGTTTATTCTCATCTTTGACGCGCTGTCTAATACTACTGTCGTGCCTTCTTTAGTAAACAGCTTGAACTGCGCTGTTTTATCAAAGTCGGTCTTTACTGCTGCGTCTACCAGATATGCGTAGTTTGTCGTTATTGCCGATTCGTTTGTTGCCTTTGTGTTAACCGCTGCAATCTTGTCTTCTATATCAAGATAGAAGGTACCTTTATCAAGAAGCTTGATTTCATTCGGATAGCTTGCCGCCTTCTCATACATTATATCGCTTTCTCCGATTCTGTAGCCTTCTTCGGAGATTTCGTTTACGGTACCTGTAACCGAGGCGTCTGATACATATGCTTTTATGAGGTGCTGGTCATCGCTGATTGTATATGAGATGACATTCCATTCACGAAGATCCTTAATGCTTATTTCCGCGCCGTTCTTGATGATTGAATATTTAACGTCGGGATTGTTACTGTCAAATACAATAGAGCCGTTAAGATACTTGTCCGTTACTCTGCCTGTCACGTCAGATACGGTATCAACAACGAGGTTTGTGAAGTGGTTTACAAATACTATTTCATAGATGTTATCCATGTTTGCGTCAAGCAGAACAAGGTTACCGCTTGTCGGCTTTAAGTCTGCGTTTGTTATTCCTGTCTTATACTTGCCGTTATAGATATAGGTTGCGTCTGACTTGATTGACGCTGTTTTGGTTCGTCTGTCTGTTGTTCGGTTAGCCCAGTATTCAACTGTTCTGTTTGCAGCGTCAGTTCCCGTTACGTCTACTATATCAGTTGAGTTGAGAACAAGGCTGTTGTTTTTGTTTGATTGAGGTGTAACCAGTATGAGTGTCTTTTGATCGTAAGTTTTGTCTATTCTTGCGTAGTAGAGAACGTTATAGCCGAGGAGCTGATTTGCATTTGTATCGCCCTTCAAATAAAGCTCGTCATTGATTTGAACCTTGCCGTCTCCGGCTGCCGAGCCGCCTGTGAGCGATGTTTCATCGGTAGCGGTAATCTGTCCATATGCCTTTTCCACGTTGAGTCTGTCATACAGCAGAGTTTTGTCTACCTCCTGATATGACACGGTTGAGCCGTAACCGACCTGTTCCATCATATTGACAGTCATTGCGTTAAACACAAGCTGTGCTATATCGCCTCTCTTTGCAGGCTGCGCCGAGACTGCGTCTATACCTTTAAGAAGCTGCTTCTGAGAAGCGATTGACATATATCCTGACGGATATCCGCCCTTATCCTGCGCTGCTGGGTCATAGCCGAGCGCACGAACGATAATGGTCACTGCTTCTTCAAATGTTACGTTATCGTCCGGTCTGAAGGTTCCCTCCGAGTCGCCGATGACAAGTCCCTGCTGGTCTGCCACGTTGATTGCGCCCGTTGCCCAGTGGTCTGACGGAACATCAGGAAATTTTGTTGTTCCGTTGGAACTTTTTACGATGTCTTCAAGTCCAATAGAGTATACAGCAACTTTTGCCATCTCGCTCCTGAGAATTGCGTCGTCCGGTCTGAAAGCGCCCGATTCGGCGTCGCCGACCATAATTCCGAGCGCGCCCAGGAGTTCGGCTGCCTCCGCATATTTTGTGTCTGCTATATCCGGAGACAAAGCCACACGTGTCGAGCTGTATCTTGACTGAGCCATATCTGTGCCAAGAGCCACTGAAGCCATGCCGTTATACTTTGAGCCGTTTTCTATCAGAGTTGTGCTGATGCCTTTTGAGGTATCAACGGTACCGTCCGCATTTGTACCGTCAAAGGAACGTAAAATGACGTCCTGCGGATTTCCGGTCGAAATCGGTGCGGTGTTTTGGTTTAAGTTTGTGCTTCCGCTCAGGGCGCTGCCCGGCGGTAATGCTGTGTCCTCATTGGGCGTGGCATCTGCAAACACTGAAAATCCGCAAAGTGAATATACAGCAATGCTTAGTGCCACAATAAAGGAAATGAAAGTTTTTTTCATTTTATATCCTCCTAAAAATCATTTTATTTGATTTTTTTACAAAAGTAGTATTTGCGGAGGTTATAAAATTACACGGTCAAGTTTTTGGGAATACAGACATAAAACTTATAATTTGGTGTTTTGTTTCTTTTATTCCTGTTTGTTACAAAATTGTTATAAAAAATTAATTGTTTTCAATAATTCGTTGTTGAATTTTTAAAATACGTATGGTATATTTATAGCAGACAGATAACAACATAATGTGTTTATCGAATACGTTTTGAAGTTAAACACATATAAAATAGGAGGTAAAATATGAAAATTAAAAGATTGATTTCAGCGCTGCTTTGTGGTACTGTGATGGCGTCAATGCTGAGCTTTTCGGCGTTTGCTCTCACTTTTCCGGATGTTGAGAATGATCCAACCGTTGCATGGGCAAAGGACGCCATTAACCAAATGACCGATATGGGCTACATAAAGGGTTATGAAGACGGCACATTCAAACCAACCCGTGCCGTTTCCAAGATTGAGACCCTGATCCTTATGTCGAGAATTCTCGGCGTTGAGGAAGATGAATATGCTCAGACTGTAGAGTGGGCGGACACAGCTTATTCGGCTACAGTTAATGCAATCAACACAACATATGTGGACGAGCTTAGTTTTCTGATGTACTTTGATGTTCTCAGCCTGAGCGACCTTCGTGATTATGCGTCTGCCGCAAACGCCAACACGTCATTGCTCAGATGGCAGGCGGCTTATCTCATGGTTAAGCTTGCCGGCATGGAAGATAATGCAAAAAATGCCGTTCTTGAAGAAAGTGTGTATTCGGATTACGCTTCAATCCCCGAACAGGCAAGAAGCTATGTGGCATTTGCGACAAACATGGGTCTTATGAACGGTATGGGCAACGACGCAAACGGCAAGGCGTATTTCTCGCCCGAGACTACGCTTACACGTGCTCAGATGGCTACTCTTCTTAACCGTATGATTGAGAAGATGAAAAGAGAAGGCATTGTAGGTTCGGTTGTCTCTGCGGATGTTAAGACAAGCAAGCTGACTATTGTTGACATTGACGGAAATACGGTCGAGTTTGACATTGACGAAGATCCGGTAATCAAGCTAAACGGTGAGGACAGTGATTTCAGCCGCATCTCATCGGGAAGCGACATTATGGTTACAAAGACTTTCGGTACAGTTAGACTGATTGAAACAGTTCCTGCCGCAACCGTTACAACGCTTTACGGTATTGTTGTTCAGACAAGCGACAGTTCTTCAGGTCAGAAGATTACAATTAAGGATTCCGAAGACACCGCAAGTCAGGGAACATACACCTTTGCTTCAAACTGCAAGTTCTATAACAAGGGTTCGCAGAGCTCTTTCGGCGATATAAAGGCGAATAATTTTGTGCGTCTGGTATTAAGCGGCGATAAGGTTCAGGAGTGCTATATTGAGAACAAGACTGACGAAAAAGAGGGCGCTTTTGTTAATTATTATACAGATGAAAACGACCGCACTTATATAACTATCGAAAATGATACAGACGGAACTGTTTCATATATGGTTTCGTCAAAGACCTTGTCTGTTATGAGAAACGGTCTGACTGCAAATCTGCGCGATTTGGCTGCCGGTGACACTGTTAAGGCAGAGCTTGAATACGGAAAGGTTGTTTCAATTACCGCAACAAGCAAATCGTCAAATGTTACAGGCACAATTGTTCAGATTGTACTCAGCAATAAGCCGACTATCACTCTTAAGATAAACAACGAGGAAAATGTATACTCGCTTACCTCAAATACAAAGGTTAAGGTCAACGGCGTAGATGCCACTATATATGATTTAAGACCTAACAATGCCGCTACCGTTAAGCTTGACGGCACCAATGTTGCAAGCATCGAATCGAGCGTAACGTCAGCAACCGGAAAGACCAGCGTAAGCGGTAAGGTTGCAAGCATCAACACAACGCTTAAGGTTATAACCGTTACGACCGAAACAGGAGCAACAGATACAGTATACTACGACTCAAGCACAAACTTCCTTAAGGCTTCGACAGGCAAGAGTATCACAGCAAAGGAAATTGTTGCCGGATCTAATATAACTGCAACCGGCAGTGATTCAACAGGCTATTTTGTTGCTACTATTATAATCGCCGACTAATTAAAGCATTTTAATTCCAAAAGACCGTATCACTCTTGTGGTACGGTCTTTTAAATATTTCAAAAGTAATTTTTTATTTTTTAAGGTTAACTTAAGAATGATGCTTCATAATAACATTAAGTTAAGCTGAAAGGATGGTAACAGAAAAATGGCAAAATGCAGCGTAGTAATGGCAACAGCATTAGCGGTAATGTTATACGCAGTACAGGTTTTCGGTGCAGCAGGCGGTGAACCGGCAAATACACAAACAAAGGCGAATGAAACAACAATTAACCAAGCCTCTGTAGGAAATGAAACCGCAGAAGAACTTATCCTGACTCCGGGACCCTTGACTGCGGAATACAAGACAAAGGATACAGATACTGAATGGGACGATGACGCAGTAACAGTAACCTGCGGAGATTCGGTCGTAATCTTAGGTGAAGGTGTCACAAGCGAAAACGGCGTGATTACTGTTTCGAGTGCGGGAACATATGTGCTGAGCGGAGCGTACAGCGGTCAGATACTGATTAACGCTGATGATACGGATTACGTACATCTTGTGTTCAACGGTTTTAAAGTGAACAATCAGAACGGCCCGGCTGTCTATGCTGTGTCGTGTGATAAGCTGACAATAACTCTGGCGGACGGAAGCGAAAACAGCATAACGGACGGAACAGGTTATACCTTCGCTGAAGGTCAGGACGAACCTGACGCCGCTCTGTTCTCCGAGGCGGATATGTCGCTGAACGGTAACGGCACGCTTTCGGTTACAGGAAACTATGCCGATGCGATAAAGTGCAAAAAAGACCTTAAATTCATTTCGGGAACATACGAAATAAACGCTGTCTCGGAAGGCATTAAGGGCAGAAATTCGGTAGTGATAAAGGACGGAACATTCAGGATTACCTCCGGAGAAACCGGAATTAAGTCAACGCGCGGCAACAGCGCTGAAAAGGGTTATGTTATTATTGACGGCGGAGATATAACAATAAATGCGGTTAATGACGGTATTCATGCCGAAACGCATACCACAATCAACGGCGGAATAATTAATATAACGGACAGCTACGAAGGAATAGAAGGTCAGATGATTGATATCACGGGCGGTATAATCAACGTGACAGCCTCCGATGACGGAATAAACGCAAGTAAAATAGGCTCGACTTCAAATAAAGGCGGCGGCAAAGGCGATATGACCGCTCCGGACGGCACATGGACAAAACCCGGCAGAGAGCAATGGCTGTGACTGTTTTGGGACGTTTGTCAAACGCGGCGCAGACCTACGGCAATGACCCGCGCGCTGTGTTCGGAGATGTGGATAATAACGATTATTATGCTCCGTATGTCGGCTGGGCGACTGAAAAGGGCATTGTTGAGGGCTACGGCGACGGAAAATTCGGTACAAATGATGAGATTACGGCGAAACAGATTCAGCTGATTATCTCGCGCTATGCAAAGACGGCAGGCATCGACTTCAGTTATGACGATTCTACGCCTGACACTGCAATTACAAGAGGTGAATTTGCCGAAACATTGTATAACGCGCTTTTATAAGCACGTCTCAGCAGAATATGGCGCGTCCGGACAATTTTACAAAGTAAAATAGCATGACTGTATTTTAGACCCTCTGTTTATACACAAAGGGTCGGTGCGCTAATCAGCACACCGACCCTTGTTTTGTAATACAAATTATAGTTTGAATGAATAAAGCCTAGCCCAGTTCCGCCCGCCTAGCCCGGGCGGGTAACATCTTCCCCTCCGGGGAAGCCGTTATTAGGGGCGCTGCCCCTAAAACCCCGTATTCAGGGGTATTAGGGGATGAAATCCCCTAAATCGCGTCTCCTGTAAGGAGACACGATAGAGCGCTCGGGGCGGAGGCGGCGAGCGCAATTGGGTGGGCGAACTACTCGTCAAACTATAATTTAACTGCTGCTACAATTCACTTAATTAATTGACTTAACGCACGGTGTTATGTTATAATTCCGGTTAGATTACTTTTATGCGAGGTATTATATGAAAATAAAATTATGTAATGTATTGCCCGATGATACCATACGGCTTAACAAGATTGAAGAATTATATATCGGCTCGTTTCCGAAAGAGGAAAGAAAGCCGTTTGGCACCATTATACAAAAGACAAAAGAGGGCAGCATGGAAATACTTTCGGTAGAATCAGAGACAACCAATGAATTTCTGGGACTTGCCATTTGTGTAGTCCGCGGTGATTTGGCGCTGCTTGACTACTTTGCAATATGCGGTCAAAATCAAGGGTCAGGAATCGGAACCAACGCGCTGGAACTTTTAAAGCAGCGTTTTTCCGACAAGCGGTTCTTCCTTGAAATTGAAACTCCCGACCCGGACGCACACAATGCCGTGCAAAGAGAGCGCCGCAAAAAATTCTACTTAAGCTGCGGTATGTGCGATATAAATCTGTATGTACGCCTGTTTGGCATAGATATGGAAATACTGACAAACGGGTGCAATGTCACATTTTCGGAATATCATAAATTATACGACGACGTATTCGGCAGCAAGATTTCGGACAACGTAAAGCCCGGCAGAGCTACATACCAAGCATAGCCGCTGTTCTGGGGTTATACGAATGAGCATGACACACGGCAATGGCGAGCGCGTCAGCCGTGTCGTCCGGCTTCGGCACCTTTTCAAGATTAAGCAGCATTTTGACAAGCTGCTGAACCTGCTGTTTGTCAGCTCTGCCGTAGCCTGCGACTGCCTGCTTGACCTGCAGCGGCGTATACTCATAGATCCTTACGTCATGATTAAGTGCCGCCAGCAGCAGTACGCCTCTTGCCTGCGCAACATTGATTGCCGTTTTTTGATTGCTGTTGAAAAACAATTCCTCTATCGCCATAAATTCAGGTTTTGTACGCACGATAATGTCGTCTAAGTCATCGTGTATCGACTTAAACCTTGAATTCATTTCTTCTCCGGCATCAGTTGTTATCGCACCGTATTCAACGACCTTAAACTTATTGCCTATGTAATCAATGACGCCGTAGCCTACAATCGCATAGCCCGGGTCTATTCCCAAAATTCTCAAAATTACGCCTCTCTTCTAAAAAAATAATACTGACTGAGTATACTATTTTATCATAAAACTTATAAAATTTCAATAATTACATCGCTTCCCCACGTTTTTAATATATTTGTAAGATAATAATTTGGAGTTTAAATTTCAAATTATATTGTATTTATCCCAAAATATGATATACTTAATATATTATAAAATTATATAAAAAACAGATTTACAGGGAGTGTTATTATGCTGAAAATAGCAAGCAACAACAAAAACCTCATTGTATCAAAAGACAACGAACCGGATAAGCCGTTTTTCTGGTTCGGCGACACGGCATGGCTTTTGCTTCAAAAGCTGAATATGACTGAAATCGAAAATTACTTTATCAACCGCAGCAAGAAGCACTTTAATGTTATACAAGCCGTGCTTGTACATAACCTGAACTTTGAAAATCCCGATATTGCGGTTACAGACGGCAAGGATTTTTCACATCTGAATCCAAATCACGAATACTGGGACAAAGCCGAAGCCGTAGTGCAAATGGCGGAAAAGTACGGCTTGTACATGGGCTTGCTTCCGGTTTGGGGTTCAATGGTTAAAAAAGGCTACCTGACCGAGGACAACGTCCGCTCATACGGTGAGTTTCTCGCCGAAAGGTTCGGGAAGTATTCAAATATAGTCTGGATTCTCGGCGGCGACATAAGAGGCTATGTAGGCTTTGAAATCTGGAACATTCTCGGCAGCACGCTCAAAGAATTATGCCCCGATAAGCTAATCACATTTCACCCGTTCGGCAGAACCTCATCTGCAATCTGGTTCAACGACCAAAGCTGGCTTGACTTTAATATGTTCCAGTCAGGTCACAGACGTTATGACCAGGCTTCGCTCGGCGAATGGGACGATAACAAAGAAAGCGAGGACTTCTTCGCGGAGGACAACTGGAAGTACGTCAGACGCGACACGGCGCGTACGCCGAAAAAGCCCATTCTGGACGGCGAACCGTCTTATGAAAATATACCGCAGGGACTTCACGACTTTACTCAGCCGGTCTGGCTGGCGAAGGATGTACGCCGATACGCCTACTGGTCCGTGTTTGAGGGGGCTTGCGGACATACCTACGGCAACAACTCGATATTCCAGTTTTATTCAAAGGGACCCGAAAGGGGCGGATATAACGCATACAAGGATTGGCGTGACGAGATGGACGCTCCCGGCGCAGCACATCTTGGGCATATGTACGAGCTTATTACCGGATTTGACTACACAAACGGCAGTCATAATGATAAGCTTACAGATAACGACGGCTTTGTCAAGCATGACAGAATCACGGCTTATACCGGCAAGGACTACGCCTTGATATACAACTACACCGGCAGGGAATTCAAGCTCAGCTTATCGGCGCTTGACTTTGCTCCGACGACTTATAAATGGTTCGACCCGACCAACGGAAATGTCTCTGAATTCACTCCTGAACCGGGCGAAACAATAGTACCGCCCAAAAATTCAAACGGCGAGACGGATATGGTTTTGATAATCTGCTAAAGCTGCTATAAGGTTTCATATTCCGTGAGCATACGCGATCATAGATTGCAGTCACAAATCCACCTGAGTGCAGATGGATTTGTGAGCTTCGGCAGGCTTGCGTAAGCAAGCACGTTAGGCGAACAGCCACCTTGTGCGCAGCACAATTTGATATGTGAAATGCTTTTTACATACCGAGCAGCTCACATTGTATATGAACATAACTAAGCTATGTTATTGACTTTAGTTACCATAGTGCAAACGCATAGTTACAGCATACGCGATTGAAAATCGCGGTCGCAGTCACACTTTTTAACATTTTGTTAAAATCTTCAAATTTCGGTTGTATTTTTATTTTTGCTGTGGTATAATCTATCATTGTATATTAAAAATGCCAAAATCAGTATATTATTGAGAATATAACTTGAATTTGTTACAGGAGGCGAAATGGTGAAAAAATATTTAAAAGGCTTCGGCTTCTATCTGCTGCTTCTCGTTATTATCCTTATGGTATTTTTTATGACGAGAGTTACGCCTCAGCAGGAGCAGGGCGTGTACTCTGATTTGGTTATAAAAATCCAGAACCATGAAGTCAGCGAAATCAGCGTAGTTGACGATGTTGCCAAAGTAAAATACAAAAACAGCGACGCTCTTGTTACCGTTGAGGTTCCCAGCTACGAAACCCTACGCGCCGATGTGGGCGAAGAAATGGAAAAGCAAATCAAGGACGGGTCCCTTAAGGTTGAGACTCCGCTTCCGTATAGTCCGCCGTGGTGGCTGACTCTTCTTCCGTATTTGGGACTGATTATTCTGTTTGCCGTATTCTGGTTTGTATTCATGCAGCAGTCCGGCGGCGGAGGCAGAGGCATGATGAACTTCGGGAAGAGCAAGGCCAAGCTCACCATGGAGGGCAAAACCAAAAAGACATTTGAGGACGTTGCCGGCGAGGAAGAGGAAAAGGCAGAGCTTGAAGAAATTGTTGAATTCCTTAAAACTCCCGAAAGGTTCAGACGCCTCGGCGCAAGAATACCAAAGGGCGTGCTTTTGGTAGGTCCCCCGGGAACGGGTAAGACCCTGCTTGCAAAGGCTGTTGCCGGTGAGGCCGGTGTTCCGTTCTTCTCTATTTCCGGTTCGGATTTTGTAGAGATGTTTGTCGGCGTTGGTGCTTCACGTGTACGTGACCTTTTTGACAATGCAAAGAAAAATGCACCGTGTATTATTTTCATTGATGAGATTGACGCTGTCGGCAGGCACAGAGGTGCAGGTCTCGGCGGCGGTCATGATGAAAGAGAGCAGACCCTTAACCAGCTCTTGGTTGAAATGGACGGTTTCGGCGAAAACGACGGCGTTATCATCATAGCGGCAACTAACCGTCCCGATATACTTGACCCGGCGCTTTTGAGACCCGGCAGATTTGACAGACAGGTTCTGGTTGACGCTCCGGATGTTGTCGGCCGTGAAGCTATCCTTAAGGTTCACACAAAGAACAAACCGCTTGCGTCTGATGTTAAGCTTGACGTTCTGGCAAAAACTACAATCGGCTTTACCGGTGCAGACCTTGAAAACCTCGTGAACGAAGCGGCTCTTGCGGCGGCTCGCGCAAATCAGCGAACCATCTCTATGAGAAACCTTGAAGAGTCTATTATGAAAGTCGTTGCAGGACCCGAGAAAAAGAGCAAGAAAGTCACTGAGAAAGAGAGAAAGCTTACCGCATACCACGAAGCGGGTCATGCAGTTGTTTCAAAAATGCTTCCGACCCAGGACAGAGTTCATCAGGTTTCAATTATTCCCCGCGGCAGAGCGGGCGGATATACGCTTTCGCTGCCCAAGGAGGACGCAAGCTATAACAGCCGCACCGAAATGATTGAAGAAATAATTGTTCTCCTCGGCGGCCGTGTAGCGGAGAGCCTTACGCTTGACGATATAAGCACAGGCGCATCAAACGACATAGAACGTGCAACAAAGATTGCCAAGAATATGGTTACCAAGTACGGCATGAGCGAAAGACTGGGCGCACGAACCTTCGGTGAGCAAAACGACGAGGTATTCCTCGGTCTGGAGCACGGTCATGCTGCCGACTACAGCCAGGAAACAGCGGCAATTATTGATCAGGAGATTCATAAGATAATCGACGAGTGTTATAACAAATGTAAGGAAATTCTGACTGATAATATGGATAGCCTTAAAAAGGTTGCCGAGCTTCTTCTTGAGAAAGAAAAGATTGAAGGCGATGAGTTTGACGCTCTGTTTAAGACGGGTTCTGAATCTGAATCAGAAGCACCTGCCGAAAAGCCGGCAGAGTCTGTTGAGGTGAGTGCAGAACCGTCCAATGATAACGGCGCTTATAAAAACGCAGAATTCAAAGAAGCTCCGAAGAATAACGAATAAATTTAAAGCGAACTGTATTTTTAAAACAGTTCGCTTTTTTATACGATTTGCCCAAACACAAAAGCGTACTACACGCCGGTTATTTATCTTAAAATCAACAGCAATAATCCTTTGCAAATTATTAATTTATTCCCTCAAGCAACGCAGATATATTGCACCAATATAAAAATATTTCATATAATAGTATAAAAATTATCTTGACAATATTTACGCATTTTGCTATAATATGCTTAACAATTGAAGATTACCCGTGAGGGAGTAGACAGCGTGCAAAGCACGTGATAAGTCAACAATCACTGCCCAACCCACTTTTATCACCCGGAAACGCTTGTGACCCACATCTTTGATGTGGTTTGCAAGAACTACCTGTTTACAACAAAGTAAGTAAGGTCAATAAATTACTAAGTTGTGCGCAATGTGCGTTTTCGGGAATAGGAGCAAACCCAGAATAGTGGAACTCAAAAAAGGGTCCCGCAAAGCCGTGTGCTTTGCGGGAAGAGGAGCAAACCCGGAGTAGTGGAACTCAAAAAAGGGTCCCGCAAAGCCGTGCGCTTTGCGGGAAGAGGAGCATCCACGGAGCGATAAAGCTCAAAATAGGGCTCCCGAAAACGCTTGCGTTTTCGGGAAGAGGAGCAAACCCGGAGTAGTGGAGTTTTTTGGCTTTAGCCAAAAACGAAACAACGCAGGGATTTGCGACGAAAAAGGGCTGGCTTATCTTAAATGACGAGACTCATGTAATGCTGATTTAGGCTTTATATGAGTTTTTTGATTTTTTTGACTCAGGTAAGGCTCTAAAGAGAGCAATACCCGGGTCTTTTTCATTGTACAGCAAAAATATCTATAATATCAGGAGGAATGACTGAATGGCAATGAATGAAAAAATCAAAAACCTGAGCCCTTACACCAAAACCTGCGATCAAATTCTTGAAGAACTCGGCGTGTCAGCCGATGTCGGTCTGAGCGAAAATCAGGTTCTTGAAAACCGCAGAACTTACGGCGAAAACTCCTTTACGCGGAAGAAGTCTGACTCACTTATTGTGAGATTTCTGAAGGGCTGCGCCGAGCCTATGGTTATCATGCTGATTGCAGCAGGACTTATTACCCTCGGCGTGAATATTGTAAAAGGTCTAACTGGCGGTCACGCTGACTTTCTTGAATGTGCCGGAATATTTGCCGCTATACTTCTGTCGGTTATCATTACGCTGGTTATGGAGGGAAGAAGCGCAAAAGCGTTTGAAGCCTTAAATAAAATCACAGAGGATACGCATATCCGCGTTATCCGTGAGGGTAAAAGCCAACTGATTCCGCAGCATGAAGTTGTAGTGGGTGATATTCTTTGTATAGAGACGGGTAATAAGCTGCCTGCCGACGCCAGACTTATATGCTCTGCCTCACTGACGGCAGACGAGTCAGCTCTCACAGGCGAGAGCATGGCTGTGCAAAAGAGTTCCGAAGCAATGCTCAGTGACATAAAAACTCCCGTAGCGGAACGCATAAACATGCTGTATTCCGGCTGTTTTATAACCGGCGGAAGCGGCAGGGCAGTAGTAACCGGTGTTGGTGACAACACGGAGTTCGGCAAAATTGCGTGTGAACTTTCGGGTGATAATAACAGTTCAACTCCGCTCCAGGAGAAAATGGCAAAGCTCGGAAAGTGCGTTGCGTTAATTGGTGCAATAATCGCCGCTATAGTATTTATAATTCAGCTTATCATGCAAATTTCGCAGGGGACAGCAAGCCTTGATACTGTTGCAGAAGCCTTTATCACGAGCATTATTCTTATCGTTGCCGCTGTTCCCGAAGGACTGCCCACGATTATGGCGGTTTCTCTGGCGATTAATGTTATAAAAATGTCTAAGCAGAACGCTTTGGTTAAAAAGATGATTGCATGCGAGACTGCCGGCTGTATAAACGTAATCTGCTCAGATAAGACCGGAACCCTGACTGAGAACAAGATGACAGTAATCGGCATATATAACCAGGGCGAAATAACAGAACCAAGCGAAATTACAGATGAACATCTTATCAAAAACATCTGCGTCAACAGCACAGCGGACGTGAACTTTGAAAACGGCGCAGATTTCATCGGCAATCCGACCGAGTGCGCCCTGCTAACATCGGCTCATAAGTCGGAATTTGATTACAGACATATCAGAGAGAATACAAATATACTTTACTCCTTCCCATTCTCGTCAGAAACCAAAAACATGACAACCATAACGTCAGGCGACAGCGAAATCACAGCATATTCAAAGGGCAGCCCCGAAAAGATACTTTCAATGTGTCTGATGCCCGAATCGCTCAGGCAGGAAATCAATGATCGGGTTATCAGCTTTCAGGAAAAGGCTTGTCGCGTTATAGCATTTGCGCACAAGAGCGTCAATGGAATATCGAATTTTGAGGACGAAAGAGAAAGTATTGAACGTGACATGGAGTTTGACGGATTTGCGGCAATAACCGACCCGCTCAGAAGCGATGTGTTTGACGCTGTCAATGACTGCCGAACAGCCGGGATTGAACTTAAAATGCTCACCGGAGATAATCTTGTTACTGCAAAAGCCATTGCAAACGACTTAAAAATAATTGACGATAATCACATTGCGGTCGAAGCGAATTATATTGACGCTCTGTCCGAAAAAGAATTGATTTCTGAACTGCCCAAAATACGGGTTATTGCCCGCAGTACACCGGCAATAAAAATGCGTGTTGTAAACGCTCTCAGGAAAATGGGAAATGTAGTTGCCGTAACCGGCGACGGAATAAATGACGCGCCGGCTATAAAGAACGCCGATGTGGGAATTGCAATGGGAATTTCGGGTACAGAGGTGTCAAAGGAAGCAAGCGACATTGTTCTGCTTGACGATTCATTCTCGACGATTGTTAAATCTGTTAAGTGGGGCAGAGGTATTTATGAGAACTTTCAGAGGTTTATACAGTTTCAGCTTACAGTTAACCTCTCGTCTGTTCTGGTCATACTGTGTTCGATTATTGCCGGACTTGCCGCTCCGTTCACCACTCTACAGCTTCTCTGGATTAACATAATAATGGACGGACCGCCTGCATTGACTCTTGGTCTTGAGCCGATACGGGCCAATCTCATGAAGCGCAGACCGACACGCAGAAATGAAAGTATTGTATCTAAAGAGATGTTAATGCGAATAGGGATTAACGGTCTGTTCATTGCTGTTGTTTTCATGCTGCAAAGCACAGTAAACTTCCTCGGCGGAACGCCCGGACAGCAGCCAACTATCCTGTTCACGCTGTTTGTAGTATTCCAGCTGTTTAACGCTTTCGGCTGCCGTGAGCTTGGCAATTCGAGCATAATGAAAAACCTGATTTCAAACAAGCTGATGCTCGGCGTTTTCGGTCTGACATTCGCTTTGCAGGTCATAATCACTCAGTTTGGCGGTATGTTTTTCGGTACTGTGCCTCTGCCGCTTATGATGTGGCTTAAAATAATTATTCTTGCATTTTCGGTACTTATCGTCACAGAGCTGACATGCTTGATAAGGAAATTTTATTTATGATAGGTTATTCCGTTGTTTATTGTAAACGCGCGGTAAACCTGTTCAGCGAGAACAACACGCATAAGCTGATGCGGAAACGTCATTTTTGAAAAGCTCAGTCTCAGCGATGACATACTTTTTATCTCGTCACTGAGGCCGAGCGAACCCCCGATGATAAAACCGATATGGCTGACCCCGTCCACTGTGAGCGTTTTGAGCCTGTCTGCGAATTCTTCGGAGGTGTACTGCTTTCCCTCAATACACAGCGGTATTATATATGAGCTTTTGGGAAGCTTTGACTTTATGCGCTCGGCTTCCCTTTCTATCACCGCTGATTTTTCTGCCGCCGAAGCATTGTCAGGTATAGGTTCGTCCCTGACCTCAACAATTTCAAACTTACAAAACCTGCTCAGACGCTTTTTATACTCATCAACCGCAGAGATAAAATACTTTTCTTTAATTCTTCCGACGCAAATCACAGATATGCTTAGCATGACCTTCCTCCCATATATACATATATAATTAAACAAAAAGCAAACGGCAGGGACAAGCCCTGCCGACAATATCAAATTAATTTGACTATTCTGCATTATTTAAATTGCAAAATAATAACCAACGCCGCGCTTTGTCATAATATGCTTAGGCTGTGAAGGGTCATCCTCAATCTTCTCTCTGACACGTCTGACGGTTACGTCAACAGTTCTGACGTCTCCGTAATACTCATAATCCCACACATATTCAAGCAGGCTCTTGCGCGAGTAAATCTTGTTCGGCTGTGCCGACAGGAATTTTATAAGCTCAAACTCTCTGACGGTCAGGTCAATGAGCTTGCCGTTTTTATAAAGCTCATAACGGTTGCAGTCGAGTGTGAAGCAGCCGATTTCAACGATGTCGTTCTCGACCTCCTCCTGCTGCGGAACAATGTCGCTGCGTCTCATATTTGCCTTAACCCTTGCCAGAAGCTCTCTCACGCTGAACGGCTTTGTGATGTAATCATCTGCACCGAGTTCAAGGCCGAGAACCTTATCAACCTCTTCTTCGCGTGCGGTTATCATCAAAATCGGCACGGACGACTTTTCTCTGATTTTTTTGCAGACAGAAAAACCGTCCAGATTAGGCAGCATAACATCGAGCAAAATTAAGTCCGGCTGCTCGGATTCCGCCTTTTTTACCGCCTCTTCTCCATCATAAGCCTCGCATACGGTATAACCCTCATTTTTCAAATTCAACGTTAATATTTCAACGATACTTTTTTCATCATCGACAACTAACACTTTTTTACCCATACCGGTTTTGCACCCCCGTAGTCTTTATAGTTAAATCTAATATAGTCCGAGTTAAACCCAAACCGACCTCGCTATATCTTAAAAACAACTGTGACGATTTAAGTCTAAAATTAAGTTTATATTACATACGGTTTAATTTTATACTACTTTGGATAAAAAATCAAGGTTTTTATGAAAATATTTTTAAATCTTTTTTACAAAGCTTTTTTATATATATGCAAACGGATTTTAATCCGTATTAATCCGCCTCGTTCTTGCCAAACACGGCTGTGCATGATATAATATATGTATCGTATGTTTGATGGGAGAATCAAAAAGCTGATATGAAAGAGATTTACAGAACCGTAAAAAATACGGCTTGTGCTGAACTGGTCGAAAAGCGTTCTCGCTTTATTTCGACAGTGAAGCCTGCTGCAACGGAAGCGGAGGCGGTGGAGTTCATAAACGAACTCAAGCAAAAATACTGGGACGCAACCCACAACGTATATGCCTATATCATTGAGGAAAATAATATCATGCGCTACAGTGATGACGGCGAGCCGTCAGGTACGGCAGGCATGCCCGTTCTGGATATACTCAAGAAGGAAGGTCTCACTAACTTAGTCGTAGTCGTTACACGTTACTTCGGTGGAATTCTGCTCGGAACAGGCGGACTTGTACACACATACTCACGCAGCGCAAAGCAGGGAGTTCTCGCCGCACAAATGATTGACATGCTGCTTTGCCGGGAATTGAGAATAAAGTGCGACTATACCTTGCTCGGAAAAATTCAGAACGAAATACATAACAGAGACATTATTGAGGGAGAAGTCACGTATACTGACAATGTGGAAATCTCGCTCTTTATACCCGTTGGGAATTTTGAGCGGTTCAAGGCCGACATGGTCGAACTGACAAACGCAAAGGCAGAGCTTATTGACGGAGCCACGGAATACAAAGAGAAACTTGTAATTCAAAAATCGGCAGAATAAGTGATATCACTTTAGAATGCTGACCCGGCGGCTTATGATTGACTTTTATTTGTCAAATACTATTGACTTTGAGCTTGTTTTGTGATAAATTGTAGCTGTGAAATGTCGAAGTTTCGGGGATTATGCCGAATGATATGCGGCATTTATTTCAGCAAACTTCAATTATATTATAGTAATTAGGAGGGGTATTCTTGGTCAACTATCAGGACGAGATTGCACGCCGCATGGTCAGCAACAAGCTCTATTTTGACTATCACAGATTCTTTGGTATGCTTGCGGTTTGGCTTGTCAGCGCTGTATTTTCATTTTTCCCGCTTGTACTGAGGCCTATGTTTACCAAAGTCGCCACTGCAGTGGATGCAGGATACTGGCAGATGGTAATGGGCGATAATGACGTGCTGTATTTAATTGTTGCCATATCGGTTGTTGCCGTTGGAATTGCCATTTTATTCGGAAAGCGTGGCTCTGTATTTGTTTATTTAATTGCAGTGCTTCAGGTTATTGGCATATTTTTCGCTATGATGGGCTACCTCATGCTTGAGGGGGATCCTTATATTTTCGGAGAAGCCGTATGCACAATCAATACATGGGCATTGATTGTTTCGATTCTTTTGGCTCTTGTGCTGTTTATATCTGTCAGTTTCAGGGTCAGGGAAGGAGCGAAGAATATATGAACGGGTTTTCTTTTTTGCTGATTTCTGCGCTGATTACCGGATTAAGTATTTTGCTGTGTATAACTTACATATCATACCAAATCAAGGAAGCGCGCTTATCAACCCGGCTGCTTGACGCAGACTTTCCGTATAGTATTAACAAGTTTTCTAAAAAATCCGTCAAGAAGTATGAGGAGATGTATAACCGTTCAACTTCAGACGCAAGACTCGCCGCCGGTTTGTTTTATTCAAAAGGCGATTTGGAGGCTTTAAGCAGAAAAGCCTCTCCCAATAGATTACCGAAGGGCAGGTATAACGCATGAGTAAAAAAAGCGATATAAACAACGAAGCACAGTCGACAAATGTTATGCCGACTGTGAAGGATTCAAAAACAAATACAGATACAAAAACCGAAACAAAGGAAATAAAAAAGCGCCGCACGCTTGACGACGGCTCAAAACGTGAGGATTCCTATATTGACAAGGAAAGTATTGACGCCTCAAACAAGGCGATATTTGACAGCATAAACTCATACAGAAAAGAAGATATGACTGCGGACGAATACTGGGAGCGCATTTTCTATGTGCATCTTAAGACTAAGGAGCTTTATATCCTTGCTGAGGAATACGGCTCGGAGCTGAAAACGTTCTATCTTCCTATCAACAGTCTTAAGGACGCGTATGAGAATGTTATTCATGTATGCGCCAATGATTACATGGTAAGAAATGGAATCGCAACCTCAAACGACGCATATGTCAAGGATAATCTCAGGAAGGCTTTGGCAAGTGAATGTAAAGCTTTCTTTGATACCGCCGATTTCCTTTCAATTCTGCTCAGGAAAAAGATTGCAGAATGCTTAAACGGGTTTACATATCCGCAAATCGCATCGGTATGGGATGATTATAACACCGTCAGACTTGAGCTTATTCAGATAAACCAGGAGATATCTGAAATCAGAAACCGCAAGTCGGACACGCATGATTTTTATATCGACGCCGATGTTGAAAAGTACTACTTTGAAACTAAAAACCTGCTTGACTGGTATATATTTATTGAAGAAAAGGTTTATCCGAAGCTTGAACAGCGTTTCAATGACATTTGATTTTATAATATAACATCATCTGATATAAAAGAAAAGAGGTTATTGAAAGACCTCTTTTTTGAATATAAATAAGATAAGCAGCGGTTGAAGGGAGAGCGAGGATAAGCGTGAAAACGTCTGCAAAAAATGTCAACGACTTTTCAATTGGCAATATCTTAAAGCATATCTTAAGACTCGCTGTACCTATGACCGTAGCACAGCTTATTACTTTACTCTATAACATAGTAGACCGCATATTCATCGGCAGAATAGGGGGCGCGGAAACAACCGACGCTCTGACAGGAGTCGGTATTTGTCTGCCTGTTATATCTGTCGTCATGGCTTTTGCGAACCTGGTCGGTTCAGGAGCTGCGCCGCTGATATCAATAGAGCGCGGACGAAAGAACGGCGAAGAAGCTGAAAAGCTCATAGGTACTGCGGCAATAATGCTTGCGGCACTCGGAGCAGGTATAACCATACTTGGGTTGGTTTTTAAGTCTCCTGTGCTGAACTTGCTCGGCGCAAGCTCTGCGACATTTTCTTATGCCGATTCTTACCTGACAATCTATCTGGCAGGCGCAGTATTTCCAATGACGGCACTCGGGCTTAACAGCATAATCAATGCGCAGGGTTACGGAAAAACGGGAATGCTTACTATAGCGATAGGCGCAGTAATAAATATTATCCTTGACCCTATTCTTATTTTCGGAATGAACATGGGCGTTTCAGGCGCAGCCGTTGCGACTGTAATTTCACAGTTTGCGTCGGCGCTTTGGACTGTCTGTTTCCTTACCGGACGAAACGCTGATTATACTATAAAGCTGAAATACATGTTAAAGCCTGAATTTAAAAGAATAAAAAAGATTGCCTCGCTCGGTCTTGCGGGGTTTACCATGATGGCAACCAACGCTGCGGTTCAGATGGTCTGCAATGTTACGCTCAAGACCTACAGCAGTGATATTTATATCGGGGTAATGACAATAATAAATTCTGTCCGTGATATAATATCTCTTCCGGCTCTCGGTTTTTCTCAGGGAGCGCAGCCTGTGCTCGGGTATAACTACGGTGCAGGACAAAACACACGCGTAAAGAACGGCATAAAATACATGTCGCTGATACTTATAACATACACGGCTCTGGCGTGGCTGGCTGTTTCGATTTTTCCGAGGTTCTTCATCGGGATTTTTACTGCCAGTCCTGAACTTTATACATACGGCGTCCCTGCGCTTCATATTTATTTCTTCGGGTTTGTATTTATGGCGCTGCAATTCTCAGGTCAAACGGTTTTTACCGCTCTGGACAAACCAAAGCAAGCCGTATTTTTCTCACTGTTTCGGAAAATAATAATTGTCGTGCCGCTGACCATGCTTCTGCCGCTCGTCTGGAATCCGCAAATTGACGGAGTTTTCTGGGCAGAACCGATTTCAAACCTGATCGGCGGTTTAGCCGCTTTTATTACTATGCTTTTTACTGTCTACCGCAGGCTGTAATTATTCTGCCGCATAGTTTTTCAAAAACAACATATATTACCATTAACATATTTTACATTAAACAGTTATTTGTGTGAAATTAGTTATACGGGAGGTGCTTTGATTGAAAACAAAATTGTTTAAACTGATTTCTTCTTTTGATTCGCTTATGCTGGGAGTTCTTCTCGCAACCCCTGATGACACAAACGGCTTGAAGGGAGTAATTCAGTTTTCACACGGAATGACAGAACGAAAGGAACGCTATCTTAAGACCATTGACTTTTTTACTTCTCACGGCTTTGTTTGTATCATTCATGATCACAGAGGTCACGGGGAAAGCGTGAAAAAGGATGATGACCTCGGATATTTTTATGAACACGGCTCAGACGCTGTTGTTGAGGACATGGCGCAAATTTCAAAGTATATCAAAAATCTTTATCCCGACCTTCCGCTTTTTATAATTGCACACAGTATGGGAACTCTGATTACCCGAGTTTATCTGAAAAAATACGACAAGCTGCCCTGCGGAGTATTCCTCTGCGGCTCGCCGAGCCCCAACGACGGGACAGGCGTTATCGCGCCTGTGCTTAAAAGATATGCAAAGCTCCGCGGTGACAGTTACCGCGGAAAGATGATAAACGATTTGTTTTCCGGCAGATTTAACTCGCACTTTAAGAACGAAAATCAAAAAAATGCCTGGACATGCAGTGATGTAAGTGTGGTCAAGGCCTTTTCAGAGGATCCGAAATGCGGGTTCTCGTTTACCATAAACGGCTACCAGTGCTTACTTGAGTTGATGAACAAAACCTATGTCGATAATATAAAAACGGCGCAAAATCCGTATTTGCCCATTATGTTTTTATCCGGCAGCGATGACGCCTGTATGATCAGCCGAAAGAAACTGCTCGAATCTGTGGCAAAACAGCAGGCGGCAGGATATTATTATGTCGGTCACAAAATCTATAACGGCATGCGCCATGCAATCCTGAATGAAACCGACCGAATGACAGTGTATAAAGATATTTTGAAGAATATAGAAATATTTAAAACGATTAAAGAACAGTTCAATTCTGATAAATAAAATAAAACTCCCCCCCGTTCGTGGGGGGAAGTTTGTTTGTTGTTTGCTGTTTGTTGCATTAACTGACCAATCAGCCTAAAAGCTGGTCGTACATCTGCTGATACTTCTTTGCGGATTCCTTCCACGAGAAGTCCTCTTTCATTGCACGCTTTACAAGCGTATTCCACGCCTTTTTGTCGCTGAATATCTGGATTGCATATCTTACAGTATGCATCATATCATGCGCGCTGTACGGATAGAAGCTGAAGCCGTTGCCTTCGCCGGTAAATTCATTATACGGACGGATTGAGTCTTTAAGACCGCCGGTCTCACGAACGATCGGAATAGTACCGTAAGCCAGCGAAATAATCTGGCTCAAGCCGCACGGCTCAAACATTGACGGCATAAGGAACAAATCACATGCAGCGTATACCTTATGCGCCAAATCGTTGCTGAACATTATGTTAGCTGACATCTTGTGCGGGTTGCACCACGCATTATGTCTGAACAGGTTCTCATACTTGGCTTCGCCGGTTCCGACAACAACAAGCTGTATGTCCATGTTCATAAGTTCGCACATTGCCTCAGCGATTATGTCAAAGCCCTTCTGGTCAACAAGGCGGGATATAATACCAATCATTACCTTCTCGCCGTCAACAACAAGGCCAAGCTGTTCCTGAAGCTTCATCTTGTTTATCTTCTTCTTTTCGAGTACGGTCTTTATATCGTAATTCTCATAGAGATACTTGTCCGTCTTTGGATTGTACGTCTTATAATCAATACCGTTAAGGATACCAAACAGCGACTGGGATCTTGCACTGAGCAAGCCGTCCAGCTTCTCACCACCCATAGGTGTTTTGATTTCTTCAGCATATGTCGGGCTTACGGTTGAAACATAGTCTGAATATACTATACCGCCCTTAAGCAGATTTGCACAGCCGTGGAATTCGAGCTTATCCGAGCTGAAATATTCTCTGCCGAGCGAGAAGAAATCTGCAACTATGTCAATCGAATATATACCCTGGTAACGGAGATTGTGAATTGTGAACACAGTCTTGATGCCCTGATAGAATTCGTCTCTGACATAATAAGCATTGAGTATAACCGGAACCATACCGGTCTGCCAGTCGTGGCAGTGAATTACGTCCGGCTTCCAGTCGAGATGCTTCAATATCTCAAGCGCAGCTTTGTCGAAGAAAGCAAATCTTTCAAGGTCATTCCATTTATAGAGATACGGGTCGCCAAAATAGTACTCGTTATCTATAAAATAAAACGTTACATTGTCCTTTACCAGTTCAAACACTCCGCAATACTTTCTTCTCCAGCCGAGAGGTATATAGATGAAGAACTTAAACTCCATCTGTTCTAAGTATTCATGAGGAATACAGCCGTACTTCGGCATTACAACTCTGACGTCGTCGCCGATGTCAGCAAGTGCAGAAGGCAGAGAACCTACAACATCGCCCAATCCGCCTGTCTTTGCAAACGGAGCAACTTCCGAAGAAACCATAAATATCTTACTCATCGAAAAACACATCCTTTCCTCGTCGCAAATCACTACGCTGTTTCGTTTTCGGCTAAAGCCGAAAAGCTTCACAACTTCGTGTTTGCTCCTCTCAAACCGAAACGCACGGTTTCGGTTTGTTTTTTTATCTTATTCATGTGAGGGCGGCAGATTGCCGCCCTTGCACTTATACAACTATTTCCTTACCGATTACCATCGGATATGTATCCTGACCGACAAGCTTCTTGCCGCTTCTTAAAATTACGCCCTTATCAAAGATTACGTTTTCTACCAGACAGTTCTCCATAATCTCGGAATTCTGCATCAGAATACAATTTTCAACAACAGCACCCTTTGCAACATGTACGCCGCGGAAGAGAATACTGTTCTTAACCGTACCTTCAATCTTACAGCCATCGGCTATAAACGAATTCTCAATTTCAGCTGTCTTTGCGTACTTGGTCGGAACTGTGTCTTTAATCTTTGTAAATATCGGTCTGTCGGTATTGAGACCAAACAGCTCATCTCTTACATCCTTTTTAAGCAAATCAAGATTGAAACTGTAATATGACTGGATACTGTCAATCTTTTTGAGGTATCCGTCAAACTCATACGCATTAACGCTCATTGTCGAAACAGCGGGGAGCAGAATATCCTTTGATATCTGATGCTTGCCGTGTGTTGAAGCATATTCGACCAAATCCATAAGCGTTTCACGCTTTGTGATGAACATGTGCATATATGAGTTGTTCGTAACCTGCTTGCTCGGATAAATATGCATATCCTTAACAGCATTATTGTTGTCAACGTCAAGCAGAATATGTCTCTTTATATCCTTATCGCTGATTTCGCCGGTTTTTGTATAAACCAAGGTAAAGTCAGCTTCGCTCTTGATATGAGCGTCAAGCACCTTGTCAAAATCTATATTGCATATTGTATTACAGTCTGCGGCAAGTATGTATTCCTGTGAACTCTTCGAAAGAAAGCCCATAATACCGTTTAATGTATCTATACCGCCCAGCACGTCAACTGTTGACTCACCTGTCTCCTTAGGCGGCAGAATATAAAGACCGTCGTCTTTTCTGTCCATATCCCACGCCTTGCCTGTACCCAAGTGGTCTGTAAGTGACTGATAGTTAACCGGCGTGGTAATACCTACCTTTATAACACCTGAATTAACCATATTGGATAACATAAAATCTATAACTCTGTATCTTCCGCCAACCGGTACGGCTGCCAGAGCACGTAAGCTGGTAAGCTCACCCATACTCGCTTCGGGATTTTCGGAAAATATAACTCCCAGCATATCATTCTTCATTTTAAATCACCTCAACTAATTTATTTCTTCGATTTGATTTTTGATTAATATACACATGCCATTTTTAATAACTGTGATACAATTATATGTAATAATTAAATATCCGCAGTAACCATACAGCACATGCCAACCTTATTTCCTTCGCCGATTTTTACTCCCGGACCGATTAACGTAATATCATCGCTGCAAATCTTTGTATTATAATACTCACGGTTCGCATCGTCCTCATCGCTTCCGATTTTGGCGTTCTTGCCAACTACTGCGTCAGAACCGATTATAGCCTTGCTCACATTGGCGCCGTCTTCTATCACAGCGCCGGGAAGAATAATAGAATCCTTAACAACAGCGTTTTCACCAACGGTTACGCCCTCAAACAAAATTGAATGCTCAACCTTTCCGTAAATCTCACAGCCCTCTGTTGAATAGCTGTTCTTGATTACGCCGCTTTCGCCTATATACTGGGGCGGCTTAACCGGGTTTCTGCTGAATATTTTCCAGTTGTCGTCGTCAAGGTCGCAGCCCGGGTTATCGTCAAGAAGCTCCATGTTTGCTTCCCACAAGCTCTGAATTGTACCAACATCCTTCCAGTAGCCGTCAAATCTGTGAGCCATAAGCTTAAGACCGTCGCCAAGCATTGCAGGAATAATATTCTTACCAAAGTCATTTTCGGATTCGCTGTTGTTCTCGTCCTCGGTCAGATACTTCTTGAGTACCTCCCACGAGAAACAATATACGCCCATTGACGCAAGGTTGCTCTTCGGCTCCTTCGGCTTTTCTTCGAACTCTACAATCTGCATTTCTTCATTGGTATTCATAATACCAAATCTTGGCGCTTCCTCCCACGGAACCTCGATAACCGCAATAGTAGCGTCAGCATTCGCATTTTTGTGAGCCTGAAGCATCTTATTGTAGTCCATCTTGTAAATATGGTCGCCTGACAAAATAATAACATATTTCGGATTAAACTGCTCCATAAATCCAAGGTTTTGATAAATCGCATTTGCGGTTCCTTTGTACCATTCGCCCTTTTCAGCCGAAGTGTATGGCGGAAGAACAAACACGCCTCCGTTTGTACGATCCAAATCCCAAGGCTGTCCGTTGGCAATATAAGTGTTCAGTTCAAGCGGCTGATACTGTGTCAGAACGCCTACAGTATCTATACCCGAATGAGCACAGTTGCTCAGCGGAAAATCAATAATCCTGTACTTACCACCAAACGGAACTGCCGGTTTGGCAACATTCTGGGTTAAAATTCCGAGACGGCTTCCCTGACCGCCGGCAAGAATCATAGCCACACATTCTTTTGACCTCATTGATAATCTCCTCCTAATTTCCCTTAATTGTTTCAGGACTAACCCCTTTAAACAACTATTTTTATTTTACAACCAAACAACAATCTTTTTAATTATTTTCTGATTTTAATCTTTTAAATTACTTACTGCAACTTGATTATTTTTTGCTTTCGGTCTTTTTATCAGCAGTCTTTTTTGGCGCAGCAGAACTGCTTGATTTCGCAGTCTTGGTCTTGCTTCCCTGACCTACGGCTGACCTTGTCTTTCTTGTTCTTGCGGTAAGCGGCGACTTCTTTAAATACAGCGCCGTCAAAGGCGGAAGAACTATGTCAACCGAATAATCAAAATCGTCGCACGGAACCTTTTTGGTATGGTAAACCTTCGTTCCGTCTCCGTCGCCGCCGTACTTCTTATCGTTGCTGTTTAAAACAACCGTATAATCACCCGGCTCAGGAACGCCGACGGTATAAAGCGCATGACTTACAGGTGTGAAGTTAAGCACGACCATAATCTCTTCTTTTTGGTCTTCGGACATTCTGAGATATGCAAGAACACTGTTATCGGCGTCGCTCGCTTTCAGCCATCTGAAGCCCTTCCATTCGCCGCCCAGCTCGCGTTCTATCTCATAGAACGACTTATGCTCCTGATAGAAATGACCGAGGTCTGAGGTGAACGCTGCCATACCTCTGTGCAGCTCATATTCATCAAGCATCCAGTCAAGCTGTTCGGCAAAGCGCCACTCAACAAACTGTCCGAACTCTCCGCCCATGAACAGCAGCTTCTTGCCGGGATGAGAGTACATGAACGCATACAGAAGTCTGAGTTCGCTGAACTTTTCCTCATATGTTCCCCACATTTTGTCAATCAGGCTGCGTTTTCCGTGAACTACCTCATCATGCGACAGTGCCAGGATATAATTTTCAGCAAACGCATACATCATCGGGAAGGTCAGCTTGTTATGGTTTCCCTTTCTGAAAAACGGGTCGCACTGCATATAATCAAGAACATCATGCATCCAGCCCATATTCCACTTAAAGTTAAATCCAAGTCCGCCTTCATGAGCCGGTGCTGTAACGCCGCCCCAGGCAGTGGATTCCTCAGCAATCATCATTACATTGGGCAGGCGTTCAAACACAGCCATATTAAGCTTCTGCAGGAACTCTATTGCCTCAAGATTTTCTTTGCCGCCGTACTTATTCGGCAGCCATTCGCCGTCGTTGCGGTTATAATCAAGATAAAGCATACTTGACACGGCGTCAACGCGCAGACCGTCAAAATGATATTCGGTAAGCCAGAACAAAGCATTTGAAATAAGGAAAGACCACACTTCGGTTTTTGTCCAGTCAAATACGAGAGTTCCCCATTCCTTATGCTCACCCCGTCTGCTGTCGGGATGCTCATAAAGGCACTCGCCGTCAAATTTTGCCAGAGCGTAAGCGTCTCTCGGGAAGTGAGCGGGAACCCAGTCCATAATTACACCCACGCCGTTTTCATGGCACTGATCTATAAAATACTTCAAATCAGTCGGCGATCCGAATCTGCTGTTTGCACTGTAATATCCCGTAACCTGATATCCCCACGAGCCGTCAAACGGATACTCCGAAAGCGGCATTACCTCTATATGTGTATAACCCATCTTTTTAACATACGGTATAAGCTCATCCGCCATTTCTCTGTAAGTAAGATAAGTACCGTCCTCATGGGTTTTCCACGAGCCGAAATGCATTTCGTAAATATTTATCGGCGCATTATAAGGCGGCGTCTTGGTGCGTTTTTCGATCCACGCATCATCGCCCCATTCATAGGTCAAGTCCGCAGTAATCGACGCATTGTTCGGTCTGACCTCGCTGTAGAAAGCATAGGGATCTGACTTGAGTATTATATCGCCTCTGAACGTCTCAATACTGTACTTATAACACTGACCGGGTACTACGCCATCAATGAATACCTCCCAAATACCGGAATTCATGTGCTTATACATTCTGCCCTTGTTACGGTCCCAGCCGTTTTCGTCGCACACAACCGATACACTCTTGGCGTGTGGCGCCCAAACGGCAAACAAATAACCGTCCTTTCCGGCAAACGATTTGCCCCTGTGTGCCCCGAGCATACGATAAGCCTCGTAGTTAACACCCTGATTGAACAGGTACATAGGTGCGTCATCAATATAAGTTCCGGCTTCTCTTTTTAAATTACTTGCATCTTTGTAATCGTTAAAATCCCTCATCTCTCGCGTTCTCCTATAAAAATTTATCTGAAAATTCGACTATCACGGTTATATAATTTAACCAACATTATTTTATCATAAATACCGTTTTTTGTCTATTTTAATTACAAATAAAGTTGCACAAATTATATAGTTGTTTTTTGTACGCATTGTTTAATTATAAGCTGTTTAGAATAAATTTTTTATCAATTTTTGCGATTTAATACTACTTTTTTCAATTTATGATTTTTAACTAAAATTTTACAAATGCAGTGCAGATATTTAACACTTTATCCAATATTGTTTCCGAATTAGTTTTTTGTTTCGAATTGTACACGTATTATCGCTTTAAAATACTCAGATGTTGGCAACCAAAATCCGCTCTGTTTTTAATCGCAATAAAGTAATTTACCTAAAATTTTACGTCTAACCGATATTGCTCAGCAGTTCTTTTAATTGATCAATATTCATTTTTTCAATTTCATCGAGCAGGAATTTTAGCTCAATTATATCTGTTGTCCCGTTTTCAATCGCTGCGAGGATACACTTTCTGCGGAGCAAATCAAACTCCATAAGCTCAGGTCGGTTTTCGGTAATCTTTAATTCCTTATCCCTTGATGTGAGGGACTTATCATGAAATCTGTACAGATAGAGCGGCTCTGAAAAACGCGTGTGCTGAATGCTGAACAATTCATTCATTCGCATCCAATAGTCGTAGTCCTCTGTTCCGAAGCGGCGCACCGAATATTCGCCGATAAACTCTGCGGCACATGCGCGATACATAAATGCCGCGCCTATTGTGTTGTTCGCCTTATCATTCAGAACCTCGGTACTGTCGGGCAATATAACATTTCCGCTCATGGGCGGATATTCATACCAGCCCTTGCCTCTTAAAACCTTGCCGCAATTGTCAATCAATCTCATATTTCCGTATATCATTGCCGTGTCGGGGCTTAAGTCAAGCTCTTTTTTCATTGACTCCAAAAAGCCCGGCAGCATTATATTATCATGGCTTATCCATGTATAAAGCTCGCCTCTTGCCACCTTAAAGCCCGTATTGAGCGCCGACGGCAGCTGCATGTTCTCGGCATGGCAAATAACACGCACGCGTGAATCTGTATTTTTAAAGCCTTCGGCTATACTTCTGCTGTTGTCTGAAGAACCATCGTCTACGATAATGAGTTCAAAATTTGTATAGGTTTGCAAAAGAACCGAACGCACGGCGGAGGCGAGATATTCTTCACCGTTATACACAGGCAGGACAACCGATACCAATCCCGGTTCGCCGACATGTTCAAGCCTGCTCACGTCAACAATAGCCGAAACTATCGCTTTATATTCCGAAAAGCTAATTTTATCCTGCCGTCTCAGCCTTTTGCTCTTGAGCGTCAATCCGCTCAGCCAGTTCCTTAAACGCATCTCTTTCACATTCCTTATAAAATACTTCCAGTTTTTCTGCGCCGTTCCTGATCAGCCTATCAATCTCCTTATCGGCAAGTCTGACACGCTCGCTGATATATTTTCTGTTCCATACCGACGGACTGTACCCATCCTTATACAGCCGATAAGTAGTAAAAATTCCGGCTCTTATCGTCCTACGGACGTGTTCGGACGTATACCGGCTGCTGTCCACATGGTGATACACTATGGCACCCGGCTCTATTCCAATCTTATACCCTGCGCTTAATACCCTGAAGCACATAGCGGTCTCCTCACCGCCTGCGTAGTCGTTGCCCACGCGTCCGTAATTCTCGTCAAAGCCGCCGACCGAATCAAACACAGAATGCTCAACTGAAAAGTTCGCTCCGTACGGGAACTCATACTGACGGCTGATTTCACGGAAATTCTTATATCCGACTGTATACTCGCTCCAGACGGTTTCTCTCCCCTCAAGAATAATCTCAGGTCTCGGCGACGGCGGCACAAGTATAATCTGACCACCGACTATGCCTATGTTTTTATGCGCCGAAAAGGCGTCATAAATACACTGAAGCAGATTTTCGTCCGCACGTATGTCATCGTCAACGTACACCAAATATCTGCCCCTTGCACACTTTCCTCCGGTATTTCTTGCATAAGACAGTCCTTTGTGTTCTTCTTTTACAACACGAACATTATCCGCGGCGGATTCAATTCCCTCCGGAAGCTCTTCGCCGTTGTTCACAATCACAATCTCGTATCTACTTTTATCAAGCGTCTGGCCGATAAGGCTGTTTACGGCAGTTTTGAGTTTTTCGGGACGATTGTAGGTACACACTATGACCGATATATCAAAGGCATATTTGGGACTGGTATATCCGGCTTTTTTTCTCCGGGGTTTTCTCCATTTTAATTTGGGGCGGTACTGCTTTATTTCACAAATGCACCTTCGCAAAAACAGCATAAACCCGGAGCGTTTTCTGCCGGTCATATTTGCCACCGTTACGGTGGGCTTTTTTGTTCTGTCTTTCAAAATATCACTCCTGCTCAACGCTGATTTCACAAGGTATAACCACAAGCCCGAACCTTTCTTCATCATGTTCTCCCGGGCATGATTTTATCCTTGACGCTCCCTCAATATATTCATAATATGAAATCGGAACTGTTTTTCTGTTTTCGACCCCGACTGCTATAAAATATTCGCCTGTACATAAACAATTTTTAAATCTGAATCTGACCCTGTTTACCCCAGGCTTAAGCTCGGCTTCGGTTCTGAACACGCATAAATCCAGACCGTGTATGTCCTTGATTGAAAGGCACACACCACAGAACTTAAAATCCGTATTTTTCGGTAAGTCAACAGCAACCTCTGCGCTTATTTCATCGCCGATTTTATATTCGCCTTCCGAAAAATTAACTGATTTAATGCAGCCGCGGCAGCTGCCGTAGCGGTTCAGAACTCCGCTTTTGTCGTCGCACGCATTACTGTTTATTTCGCCTGAAACGCAGCTTTGCATATATTTTGATGTGACAATGTTCACGTCGCCCTCAGCCGCAATTTTTCCGTCTGAGAGCCATACCGCCTTTGTGCAAAATCTCCGCACCGCGTCAACGTCATGTGACACAAACAATATTGTCTTGCCCTGCGATTTAAGCTCTTCAAACTTTTTATAGCACTTTGCCTGGAATCTCAAATCCCCCACAGCCAATGCCTCGTCCACTAAAATTATATCCGTGTCAAGCCATATCATAGACGCAAACGCAAGACGCACAAGCATTCCTGATGAATATGCCTTTACCGGCATATCGGCAAATTCGGGTTCTATCTCGGCAAACTCAAGTATTTCATCTATACGTTTCGAAACGGTTTTTTTGGAAAAACCGTTAATTGCTCCGTTTAAATATATGTTTTGTATTCCCGAATATTCCGGATTAAATCCAACGCCAAGCTCCAGAAGCGCAGAAACACTGCCTCTGATTTCACATTCGCCCGAATCGTACCCGGATATACCTGCGAGTATTTTAAGCAGTGTGGATTTGCCCGTACCGTTCCTGCCGATTATTCCGACTGCTTCGCCGCGGCTTACGGACAGACTTATATTATCGAGGGCAGTAAACCGCTCCGCTTTTGATTTTCTGTACACAGCTCCAAGCAGTTTGCGCACCGGATTATTTGAGGTAATATATGATTTGCTTAAGTTTTTTATGCTGATTATTTCCATACCGAATTTCCTTTTATAACCTATGCGTAGATGTCCCCCGCCGCATTTGCGGCGGGTTCCATTTCAGAATTTCAGTGGGAGTTATAATCTCCCACTGAAACCCTGATGAGCTGACGCTCCCTGCGCTTGCTTGCAATCTGTCACAAGCCCTGCTCCTTGCAA
>CAJKEB010000017.1 GCA_905198865.1 uncultured Eubacteriales bacterium | reverse complement strand
CCCGGGCTAGGCGGGCGGAACTGGGTCTGGCTTTATTAATTTAAACTATAATTTAACATCTTCGCCCATTTTGTTTAATGAAAAATCGGTTCCCTCCTGGAGGGAGCTAAAGCCTTATTCGCGTTTTAGCGGTAATTAATCGTTTACGGCTTTCTCAAGCGTTTTTCTGACTGCGCCGATTGAGGTGGTCATTTCTTTGAGATAATCAATCACTTTTTCGGCAAGTCCTGCTTCATAGAGATTGACGCCGAATACTTCGCTGTCGGACAAAAGCGGTTTTATTGCTTCGCTGATATCTGTGTTTTTTCCGATTTTAATATCCTTTACATACCGGCGTGCCGTTTCAAGATACGGGTCGGGGCTTAGCTCAAATTTATTGCCGTCATCGTCAATTCCCATAAGATACCTTATCCAGCCGGCAAATACAAGCGGAATTAATTTCAGGTTATTTACATACAAGTCGTGCGACTTTTGATAAGCCTTTATCGTCTCGCCGAACCGGATTGCCAGCTTCTGCGATGTGTCCGTTGCTATCCTCTGCGGCGAGTCGGGCATAAACGGGTTGGGAAGTCTGGTCTGAATTACGCTGTCTAAAAACTCTTTCGGCTCAATTATACCGGGGTCGGTGACAACGGGCAGTCCTTCGTTATATCCGATGCCCTTTACCAGTTCCCTGAGCAGGGGGTCTTTCATTTCGCCCGATATCAGGCGGTAGCCGAGCAGACAGCCGAAAATTGCGAGAGCTGTGTGGAGCGGATTTAAGCAGGTACAGACCTTCATTCTTTCGGTTTTTTCGACCGTTTCACGGTCTGTGAAGATAATACCGCCATTTTCAAGCTCAGGTCTGCCATTCGGAAAGCTGTCCTCTATCACCAGATATTCACATTCCTCCGCATTCACGAACGGAGCTGTATACGTGTTTTTTGCGGTGACGGTCGGTTTTGTGTTTTCAACGCCGTCATTTTTTAGAATTTCCTGAATTTTCGGGTCGGGTCGCGGAGTTATCTTGTCAATCATTGTCCAGGGGAACGAAACTGAGGCCGGGTTTTGAATATAATCCTTAAAGCCGCGGTCGGCAAGTCCGTTTTTCTCCCATTCCACGGCGAAGGCATTAATCGCTTTAAATAGCTTATCGCCGTTGTGCGAGCAGTTGTCCATGCTTACCATGGCGAGCGGAGCCGCACCGCTCCGAAACCGCTCATAAAGCAGCGCGGTCACCTTGCCCATATAGCTCTGCGGTCTTTCGGGGCCGCTTGAAAAGTCGGATTTTACGTCCGGGTATAATTCAGAGCCGGCGTTCGTCAGGCTGTAACCCTTTTCGGTTATTGTGAACGACGCAAGCTGCAAAGACTTGCTTCTGAAAATTCTTTTTAACTCGTCAAACTCAGCCGTATCGCCGCTGTCGAGCTTAAAGGAGTCCGTGATACTGCCGATTACTGTCTTTTCCACAGTTCCGTCGGATTTCAGAGTTGTGAGCAGCGTCAGGTCATCGTGCGGACGGCTGACCTTGTCTATTATTTCATAGTCAAAGCCCTCGGCGGCAATTATTCCTCTTTCCAGCGTTTTGTTATTCAGCAGCTTATGCGCTGTATGCGCCTGAAACGCGCGGAACAGGTTGCCGCAGCCAAAGTGAATCCAAAAAGGATTTTGCTTTGTGTTTTGTCTTAGCTTTTCTCTGTCGTACTCAGGCAGCGAATATCCGGCGCTTTTCCATGCCTTTATGTTTTCTGCTCCGTGTATTCCGTCATTTGTCAGTTTCATAAGGTTAAATCTCCTTTTTGCAATTCTCGGCCGGCGGTGTATAATTTTAATTCTGCTTTGATATTGCCTCCCACAGCCCGTTTAAGTATGAGGCTCCGAGAGCTCTGTCATACAGTCCGTAACCGGGCATTGCAACCTCGTCCCATATCATTCTGCCGTGGTCAGGACGAATAGGTCCGTCAAAGCCGATGTCATACAGCGCCTTCATTATTTCATACATATCAAAGCTGCCGTCAGATGACAGATGTGCGGCTTCTTCGAAATCCTCATCGCTGTTGAACTTGAGGTTCCGAACGTGTGCAAAATGAATTCTGCCTTTAAGCGCCCGTATCATATCGGGCAGATTATTCCTGCGGTTCGTGCCGTATGAGCCCGAACAGAACGTAACGCCGTTGTGCGGATTATCCACTAATTTGGTCAGCTTTAATATGTTTTCCTTATTGGTTATTATTCTCGGCAGTCCGAAAACGCTCCATGCCGGGTCGTCAGGGTGTATAGCCATGTTTATATCGTACTTGTCGCACACGGGCATTATCCGCTCAAGAAAGTATTTGAGGTTTTTAAATAATTTTTCATCGTCAACGTCCTTATACATCTCAAACAGTTGGCGTACTTTTTCCATTCGTTCCGGTTCCCAGCCGGGCATGACCGTGCCGTTCATATCAGATGATATTGTTTCAAACATATTTTCGGGTACTATTTTGTCGATGGTTTTTTGGTTATATGCAAGCACAGTGGAGCCGTCAGGCCGTTTCCTTGCAAGCTCTGTTCTTGTCCAGTCGAAAACGGGCATGAAGTTATAGCATACCATGTGTATATCTTCTTCGCCGAGATTTTTGAGCGTTTCGATATAATTATCGATATATTTGTCGCGGTCTGCCGCTCCGACCTTGATTGCGTCATGAACATTGACGCTTTCTATTCCGCTGATGTGAAGTCCTGCGGCGGCGACCTCGTCTTTCAGTAAGCGTATTTGTTCTTTTGTCCAGGTCTCGCCGGGCTTTGTGTCGTAGAGCGTGGTGATTACTCCGGTGACACCCGGGATTTGTCTGATTTGTTTGAGGGTTACTGTGTCGAAATCCGAACCGTACCATCGTAAAGTCATTTCCATTTTTTCAGCTCCTTTTTGTGACCGAATAAAAATTGATTGGTTAATGTCTATCACAACAGTATTTTTGCCCATAATTTATATTTTACGCATAATAATTAAAAAACCTCCGAGTCGAGAGCGCCGCTCTGCCAACCCGAAGGTTTTTTGATTATTCATTTTTAAAGTCTTTCGGCTGGTGTGTCTTGCGGTAATTATCCGGTGTGTAGCCGGTGTATTTCTTGAACGATGTGTAGAAATAGCTGCCGGAATTCAGACCAACCTCTTTGCCTATCTCTCTTGCGGTCAGGTTTGTTTCGATAAGCATTTTGCATACCTGGTCAAAACGCTTTTGTGAGATATATTCCGAAATCGAGACGCCCTGACTTTGCTTGAAAATACTGCGGATATAATTTGAGCTGCGCTTCACGTTTGAGGCAATAACTTCAACTGTTAGCGCCGGATCGGTATAGTTCTCATTAATATAATTTAAGATATTTGTGACAATCATGTCCTTTTTGGTATCCGGCTTTGAAGAAGATATAATATTCATCACCTCAAGGCAGCGCGATTCGACAAAAGCGACCAAATCGTCTATCGATTCAAGCGTGCTTAAATCTTCAATAACGCTGTTGTGAACAAATTCATTGCCCGAAGCGGTGTTTATTACCATGTTGCCGACGGCAATAAGAAGCCGCGCTGTATGGACAAGAATAGTATCGTACGACATATTGTTGATCGTGTTTATAAATGAACCGATCGCACGATGGAGAAGCTTATCGTTTTTAGAATGAATACATTCGAATATTTCGCGTTCAAGAAGCGCGGGGTATTCGCAGCTCTGCCGTGACATCGAAAGCGTTTGGTCGTAATCAATAATCGAATACGGCTCAAACGAAAGCCTGTACAGCATCGCATATCTGGCATTGTTATAAAGCTTGCTGCATTCATCGGGCGGACAGTCACAGACGGTACAAAGCGAAAACGTTGTGTGAACGCCGAACAGCTCAACAATATGGCGCTTGAGGTCTGAGGACTGAGTTGTAATAAATTCGGTATCCTCACCGTGATTGATAACAAAGGCAATCGTTGCCGTTTCGGCTTCGACGCCGTAACATTCGGATTCAAGGCCGTAAAGCTCTTCGCCTATATTTCGGATAGCGAACAATACGCTCGGGAAGTCAGCAAGAGAAATATCGTTCTTATTGTTTACTCTCACAAGCACCACCGAAAAATTCTTATCAGCAAATTTAATTCCAAGCTCAGCGCAGGTTTTGGGATTAAATTTCACGCTGCCGAGGAGAAGCTTGCGTATGAACTTTTCTCTCTCGTTCTTCTCGTTTCTGTGTTCCAGCGTCTGGAGCTGAGAATGTTGGTTTTTCAGCCGGCCGTCTTTATCGGCAGTCTTTGCAGACAGAGAATTATCAAACAACTTTAACACCTCCGGAATAATTTGGCATGGCTTACGCGGCTTTAGGTTTCAATTCGTATTTATTTTCCCGCAAAATGCGATGAATGTTTTGCAGGAAAATAAATATTAAATATTATCGGCCAAACATTATTATACGCTTATATAATAACACATAATGCAGATTTTGTAAAGATTAATCTTTTTCATAAATAAATCCTATAAATCGCCAAAGAGTATATAAAAATATAAATTATAGTTTAACTGAAGTCCCGGAAATTAATGTTATATACCCGTTCTGAAATGTTGCACAAATAATTTGTGTTTTATGAGATGTTTAAGGGGATATTATTGTTAATGTTGAATGAAAATAACCGAAATTGACGTTTTTAGAAAGTTTTTGATTGAAAATGCTTGACAATGACTGAGATAGATGTTATTATATTATTGCAAAGAGAAATAGGAAAAAATACATATGTAAATAAAATATGCAAATAAAATTTTCAAAAGAGGGAGGATAGATGTGCTTACACAGGAGAGACACGATAGAATACTTGATTTACTTAAGATACAGAACTCGGTTACGGTTTTAGAGCTGACAGAGCTTTTAGACGCCTCTGAATCGACAATTCGCAGAGATTTAGTCAGTCTTGACAGAATGGGAAAGCTAAAGAAGGTTCATGGCGGAGCAACTGCAATACATGAAACCGGAAGCATTATTGAACCGGACTATACAACTAAATCGGTGCTCAATACCGAAGAAAAAGCAGCAATAGGAAGGGCTGCGGCGGGATTTATTCAAAACACGGATTTTGTGTTTATTGATGCGGGAACAACAACTGCGGCAATGATTGATTATATCCCCGAAAACATAAAAGCGACTTTTGTCACCAATGGAATCGTACATGCAAAGAAGCTGATACAAAGGGGGCTTAAGGCATATATATTAGGCGGCAAGATTAAACATGCAACAGAGGCGGTTGTTGGCGGCGAGAGCGTGAACAACATGAAGCGGTATAACTTCACTAAGGCTTTTATTGGTACTAACGGAATTGATCTCACGGTAGGCTTTACTACTCCCGATATGGAGGAGGCGTTGATAAAGAGAGAGGCGGTGCAGCGGGCGTTTATAACTTATATTCTTGCTGATAAAAGTAAATTTGAAAAGACATCGGCTGTTACTTTTGCGGATTTAAACAGATGTTGTATTGTGACGGATGAACTTAAAAACAATGAATTCAGAGAGCATACTGTTATAAAGGAGGTAATCGCATGATATATACGGTAACGTTTAATCCGGCGATAGATTATGTTATTCATATGGATGGTATAATTCCCGGAAGCGTCAATCGTACTGAGAGCGAGGAAGTATTTTTCGGAGGCAAGGGCATAAATGTGTCAACAGTTCTCAGAAATATGGATGTTGACAGCATTGCGCTCGGCTTTATCGCCGGGTTTACCGGCACAGCGATAGAGCAGCACCTTGAAAGCTGCGGAATTAAAACGTCATTCATAAGACTGGATCAAGGCATCAGCCGCATTAACATAAAAATCAAGGCGGAGGACGAAACAGACATCAACTGTCAGGGACCGGAAATTTCGGACGAAGCGATTAAAAAGCTGCTGTATCGGCTTGAACAGTTACACAGCGGCGATATGTTAATCCTTGCGGGAAGCATACCGAAGAGCCTGCCGGACGATATCTATGAGAGGATCATGGAAAGGCTGGACGGAAGCGGTGCAAATGTGGTTGTTGACGCAACGGGAGATTTGCTCGTAAATGTTCTCAAATACAAGCCGTTTTTGATTAAGCCCAATAATCACGAGCTCGGTGAAATCTTCGGCATCCAAATCAATACTGATGAGGAGATTGTTGAGTACGCAAACAGGCTGCGTGAGTTCGGAGCTAAAAATGTTCTGGTGTCAAGAGCCGGCGACGGAGCGATACTTGTTACAGAAAACGGCGAGGTCATAAAGATGGGCGTACCGCGGGGCAGGGTTCTGAACTCGGTCGGCGCCGGAGACTCAATGGTTGCAGGATTTGTGATTGGTTATTTAAATTCCGGAGATTATAAAGAGGCACTGCGGCTTGGTACGGCCTGCGGAAGCGCAACGGCGTTCTCGCAGGGGTTGGCGGAAAGACCTATGGTTGAAGAGCTGCTGAAAAGTTTGTAATAAAGTGAAATAAGTAATATTTTTTTAATATAATATATAAAAAGGAGATAAGCTCATGAAAGTAGTTGATTTGCTTAAGGAAAATGCTGTTTCGTTAAATTGCAGCGTAGGTTCAAAAGAAGAGTTATATGATAAACTTATTGAATTGCACTCAAATGCCGGAAACTTGAATAACAAGGAACAGTATAAAGCCGATATTTTTAAAAGAGATGATGAAGGTCCGACGGCTATAGGCGACGGAGTTGCTATTCCGCATGCTAAGAGTGATGCGGTAAAGACCCCGGGACTTGCGGCCGTGACGGTTCCGGATGGTATTGACCTTGACGCTCTTGACGGAGGTATGTCAAATTTGATATTCATGATTGCAGCGCCAAAGCAAGGCAGAGATACACATCTTGAAGTTTTATCCAGACTTACCGTTATGCTTATGGACGAAGACTTCAGAAAGAAGCTGTTGGCGGCAAAGTCAAAAAAAGAATTCTTGAATCTTATCAATGAAAAAGAAATTGAAAAGTACGGGACGGAAAGCTCTGATAAGACGGAAGAAGAGACGCAGACAGATGAAAAAACCGGCAAGACATTAAAAATTGTTGCTGTTACAGCTTGTCCGACAGGCATCGCTCATACGTTTATGGCTGCTGAGGCTCTGGAGCAGGCAGCAAAGGAAATGGGTGTGCAGATTAAGGTCGAAACAAACGGAAGCGGCGGCGCAAAGAACGTTCTCACAAAGAAAGAAATTGCCGAGGCGGACGGCGTAATCATAGCAGCGGATAAAAATGTTGACATGGCAAGATTTGACGGAAAGCTAACAGTTCAGACAAAGGTTTCCGATGGTATTCACAAACCGAAGGAGCTTATAGAAAAGATTATAAGCGGAAGCGCAGGCGTATACAGCCACAAAGGCGGTACGGCATCAAACTCAGACAATGATGGCAGAGACGGTTTAGGTCATTCGATCTATAAGCACTTGATGAATGGTGTTTCTCATATGCTTCCGTTCGTTGTTGGAGGCGGTATATTGATTGCTCTTGCATTTTTGTTTGATGACTATGCAATAGACCCGAGCAATTTCGGCAAAAACACACCGTTTGCGGCACTTTTAAAGACGATAGGCGAGCAGGCGTTTGGATTTATGCTCCCGATTTTGGCGGGATTTATTGCAATGAGCATTGCTGACAGACCGGGTCTCGCGGTCGGTTTTGTAGGCGGCGCTTTGGCGGTTGCAGGAACTACATTCGCGTCGCTGACCAATCCTGATGCCACAGCTGTATCAGCCGGATTCCTCGGTGCACTGTTCGCAGGATTTGTAGGCGGATATATCACACTGGGTCTTGAAAAAGCTTGTTCAAAGCTGCCGGATGCATTGGAGGGTATAAAGCCTGTACTTATTTATCCGTTGATAGGTATTCTGCTTATGGGTCTTGTGATGTTCCTGTTTAATCCGATTATTGCAGGTCTTAATACGCTGCTTAACAACGGTCTTAGGGCAATGAACGGCACAAGCAAGATTGTTCTTGGTATGGTTCTCGGTGGAATGATGTCGATTGATATGGGCGGTCCGTTCAACAAGGCAGCGTACGTATTCGGCACAGCTGCAATTGCAGAGGGCAATTATGATATAATGGCGGCAGTTATGGTTGGCGGTATGGTTCCTCCTATCGCAATCGCACTGTGTACCACTTTCTTTAAAAACAGGTTTACTCCGAATGAAAGAAAGTCAGGCATGGTAAACTATATAATGGGTTTGTGTTTTATAAGCGAAGGCGCTATTCCTTATGCGGCTTCCGATCCGCTTCGTGTAATTCCTTCGTGTATAGTAGGCAGTGCGGTTTCAGGAGCTTTGTCAATGGCGTTCGGATGTACGCTTATGGCTCCCCATGGTGGAATTTTCGTGTTCCCGGTTGTGGGTAATGTGCTAGGATATATTGTATCGCTGGTTGCAGGCTCTGTTGTTGGCATGGCTTTGCTTGCGATTTTGAAAAAACCAAGAAAGACCGCCGAATAAAAATATATATTTCGGTAATGCTTTTTAAGTAAACACAATAGTAAATTAAAATTCAAAAAATTAGACAAAATAAAATTATTTATGAAGGAGTGTTGATCATGGTATCAAAGAAAGTAAACGTTACAAACCCGGAGGGACTGCATATGAGACCTGCCGGCATATTCACAAAGGAGATGTCAAAGTTTGAGTCTGATGTAAACATTGCTTTTAACGGCAAAGACTACAACGGAAAGAGTATCATGAACGTTATTGCCGCCTGCATTAAGTGCGGCAGCGAGATTGAAATCAGCTGCAGCGGCTCAGATGAGGAAGCGGCGCTTCAGAAGGCTGTTGAGCTTGTGCAGGCATAATTTCGGAGATTATATCCGGAATAATATGTAATCAAAAAGGGCAAAAAGCCCCATATTAAAGTGTGGTGAGAATAATGTCAAATTTTAAAGGTATTGCAGGCTCTGACGGAGTTGGTATAGGAAAAGCAGTCCTGATTAAAGAACAGGATTTAAGCTATGAGTCATGTTCACATCTTACGGTCGGGGAAGAAACAAAGCGATTTGAAGACGCAGTTCGTGAGTTCACCGAAAAGACAACTGCTATGGCGGACGCTATGCGTGACAGCGTAGGCGAAAAGGAGTCCGAAATATTGATGGGTCATGTCTTAATGATAAGCGACCCCGCAATGACCGACGAGGTCAAGGGCAAGATAGGCGAGGGTATGACCTCGGAGGCGGCCGCTCAAGAGGTCTTTGATATGTTCGCCATGATTTTTGAAAGCACGGATGACGAGCTTACCAAACAGCGTGCAACGGACATCAGGGATATAAAGACCCGTTTAATCAAAATCCTGCGTAATGTTGAGGAGGTAGACATAAGCAGTCTGCCGGCAGGCAGCGTTATTGTGGCAAACGACCTCACTCCGTCAATGACCGCCGGAATAAAAAAGGAAAATGTTGTCGGTATTATCACAGAGGTAGGAGGCCGTACTTCACATTCTGCGATTTTAGCCCGTGCGCTTGAAATCCCGGCAGTCCTCAGCGTGAGCGGTGTGACCGGTGAGCTTCAGGATGGACAGCAGGTCATTGTTGACGGCACAGGCGGAAATGTCATTTCTGACCCTGAAACAGAGCAGATTGAGGAATATGAAATACTCAAAAAGAAATATGACGATGAGAAGAAGGAACTCCTTAAATTTATAGGCAAGCCGACCAAGACCGCAGACGGAAGAGAGGTCGAGCTTGTATGTAATATAGGCAAGCCGGGCGATTGCGGTGCAGTTATCGACTGCGACGGCGAAGGCGTGGGCTTGTTCAGAACCGAGTTTTTGTACATGGACAGTCCGGAGGCGCCGGACGAGGACGAACAGTTTGAGGCGTATAAGAAAGTGGCAATGACCATGAAAGGCAAGCCGGTTATTATCCGCACGCTTGATGTTGGCGGTGATAAGGATATACCGTATATGAATCTTGAAAAGGAGGATAACCCCTTCCTCGGATTCAGAGCGGTCAGATATTGCGTTAACAACCGTGAGTTCTACAGCACACAGCTTCGCGCTTTGCTGAGGGCGAGCGCCTTTGGCGATATAAGGATTATGGTTCCGCTTGTCACCTGCGTCGATGAAATCAGAACGGTCAAGGCAATGGTTAAGTCAATCATGACCGACCTTGATAAAGAGGGGATTGCTTATAACAAGGACATTGCCGTCGGAGTAATGATTGAAACGCCTGCGGCGGCTGTCGCTGCGGATTTGCTTGCCAAGGAGGCTGACTTTTTCAGCATCGGCACAAACGACTTGACCGGCTATACCATGGCGGTTGACAGAGGAAATGCAAAGGTTTCGTACCTGTATTCGGCATATAACCCTGCGGTAATCCGCAGCATAAAGCGTGTAATCGAGTGCGGTGCTGCCGAGGGAATTATGGTAGGAATGTGCGGTGAAGCGGCGGCTGACCCGCTTATGGCGCCCTTACTCATTTCGTTCGGACTGAACGAATACAGCGTGAGTCCGACTTCGGTTTTGTCTGCGCGCAGAACAATTTCGCAGTGGACAAAGGCGGAGGCAGACAAGGCGGCTGAGGAGGCGCTGGCGTGTGCGACCGAGCAAGAGGTCAGAGAGGTATTGCTCAGACATAAGAAGTAATAACAGACATACAATTAACGCATGACATTTACACTGTAGGGGCGGATAGTATCCGCCCCTACGGTATTATACCGCATTAGCAAAATGAGGTAATGCAAACTGCGGTAGGGCGGCTTGCCACCACGATAGGTGCGCAGCCCCCTCGCCGAAGGTGATTTAATGTGTTATTGACTTTAGAAACTATGGCAACAACGCATAGTTACTGAATACGCACTTGCTACGTAAGTCCGGTCATAGCCTAGCCCAGTTCCGCTTTTCACAACACATCTTAGGCGTGTTATTGACTTTACTAGCTACGGAAAAATCGCTTGATATGGTGCATACGAACTTGCTCCGCAAGTCCGGTCACAGCCAGACCCGGGCGGGTAACATCTTCCCCTCCGGGGAAGCCGTTATTAGGGGCGCTGCCCCTAAGACCCCGAAGTCAGGGGTGTTAGGGGATGAAATCCCCTAAATCGCGTCTCCTGTAGGGAGACACGATCGAGCGCTCGGGGCGGAGGCGGCGAGCGCAATTGGGTGGGCGAATTCCTCGTCAAACTGCAATTTATATCACAAAACAAGGGTTGCTGCAATTTATATCTGCGGCAGCCCTTATTTGTTTCTGTAGAATAAGTAATTTGCGAAAAAGAAATTGAATATAGTTTCCTTATTTTGGTTATTATTATCTTGCATACATATCCAATATGTGTTAAAATGATTTGCAAAATGATTAAAATACAGAAATAAAATTCCAAAGCTCGGAGGTAGTATGATATATAATAATCCGGTTCAAAGAGGATTTTTCCCGGATCCGTCGGTTATACGCGTAGGCGAAGATTACTATATGGTGAATTCATCGTTTCAGTATTTTCCGTGTATTCCGATTTCACATTCCAGGGACATGATTCATTGGGAAATCATCGGTCATGCGGTGACCGAATCCGATTATCTGGATTTATCGGGTATAAGAGATTCGCACGGCATATGGGCGCCCGACATATTTTATTATAACAACGAGTTCTATGTTGTGGCGACTATGCGATTAAACGACAATCCGGGTGAAGAGGGCTACGCCGCACGGCAGCAGATTCTGATGAAATCCAAAACCCCTGAGGGACCGTATTCAAAGCCTGTCTGGCTTGATGCCGATTCCATTGACCCGTCTCTTTTTGTTGACGATGACGGAAGAAAGTATATGATTACCGCAAAGGCGGCTACGGTTCGCGAGCTGAGCGATGACTTTACCGAAATCATTTCGCAGCCGCGTGTGGCTTGGGCAGGAACGGGCGAACGCTGTTCCGAAGGTCCGCATATAATGAAAAAGGACGGCTACTACTACGCAATAGTCGCAGAGGGCGGAACCGGCTACGGTCACGGTATAAATGTGGCAAGAAGCACCGAGCTTTTCGGCGAATATGAGGAGTGTCCGTACAATCCCGTCATGCGCCAGACCGACCCGGAAAAGCCTATCCAAAGAGCCGGTCACGGCAAGCTGGTCGAGGACGCAAACGGAGATTGGTGGGCGTACTACCTGTGCGGCAGACGCAACGGCGGCAACTACACCACGCTGGGCAGAGAAACCTCTATGGATCCGGTGACATGGACGGACGATGGCTGGTTTTTGATTAATCAGGGCAACGGTCCTTCCGAAACACAGACCGGACCTGAGCTTGCGGTCAGCGGTGAGATAAAAAATTTCTTTTTTGACGATTTTGACTCGGATACGCTCGGTCTTGAATGGGAGTTCGTGCGAAACCCGGACTATTCGGCTCTTTCGGTGAATAATGAGCGCAAGTCTAACCTGAGAATTTGGACGGGCGATGATAACCTGGATTCGCTCGGAGCAAAAAACACGCTGCTTCACCGCGAGAGTGAGTTCCGCTTTACCGCGGAAACAAAGGTTGAATTCGAGCCTGAGGAGAATTGCAGAGCCGGTCTTACTTGCTATTACAGCACAGCTACATATATACGGTATAATATAACCAGAAAATCCGGCAGAAAGCTCCTTGAGCTTGTGATTAACAGAAACAGAGGCGAGGAGCTTATCGCAGAGTCCGAAATACCCGAAGGCGTTCCGGTTTATCTTAAGGTTCGCACCGACGGGCAAAAGCGGGAATTTATGTTCAGCCCGGACGGAAAAGAATATGTCCTGACCGGCACAGCCGAGCCGTGTACCTTCCTGTGCGATGAGGGTGTGCCGGAGGACAGAAAGCGGCATACCGGAACTCTGACCGGTGTGTTTGCAAATAATGGGGGAACCGGAAAGCGGATATGCGCCGATTTTGACCGGTTCAGTATTGAATTTAAGGGAGAAAAATAAACAATTACGATAAAAACGTCGATTAAATCGCAGTGTTACATTTTTTTAACAGAAAATTGCTTGATAAAACATGTGAAATGCTGTAAAATAAAACGGCAGTGTTTTTGTGCTGATTCTTTATTTATAAAATAAGATGTAATAGTGCGACACAAAACGCGTAAGGAGGAAATAAAATGGAAAACAGAGAAGTTGCTTCTAAGAAAACGGCAGCAAACAAAGCAGAAGAGGCTGTAATGTATCACAAATCGCTCAAACCCGGCACGGCTGAATTTGATAAGAAGAAGGAATTCATCAAGTCCGAAATCACCGGCAAGGTAAAGCGTTATTTCGGTAAGTCTCTGGCAAAAGCGGTTGATCTTGAGATTTACAGAGCCGCAGCCCTGACAATCCGTGACGAAATCATGGAGAAATGGGTGAGCTATCAGGAAAAGGTTGATAAGAAACCTCAGAAGGAGCTTTATTATTTGTCATTTGAATTCCTGATGGGTCGTGCCATGGGCAACAACCTTATGAATATAATGGAAACAGAGGTTTACAGACAGGCTATCAAAGAGCTTGGCTTTGACCTTGATAATATTGAAGAAGTTGAGACGGACGCAGGTCTCGGCAACGGCGGTCTGGGTCGTCTTGCAGCCTGCTTCCTTGATTCGCTTACAAACCTTGAGCTTCCGGCTTACGGCTGCGGTATCAGATATGAATACGGCTTGTTCAAGCAGAAGATAGTTGACGGTTACCAGATTGAGATGCCCGATCCGTGGCTCCAGAGCGGTAACGTTTGGGATATAGCAAGACCCGAGGACACTAAGGAGGTTCACTTTAACGGCCGTATCATCGAGAAGTGGGAGGACGGCAGATTAAAGTTTGAGCACGTAGACTATAACACGGTTATCGCTGAGCCGTATGATATGCCGATTACAGGCTTTGACACCGATACTGTTAATACGCTCAGACTTTGGAAAGCATGTTCGCCTGAGGTTATTAACATGGCTGAGTTCAACCGCGGCGCATATGCAAAGGCTAATGAGAACCGTAACCTTGCCGAGGTTATATCAAAGGTTCTCTATCCTGAGGATAACCACTATGAAGGCAAGCTGCTGAGACTTAAGCAGCAGTATTTCTTTGTATCGGCTACAATCCAGTGGATTATTTCAAAGCATAAGCAGAAACACTTGTCTTTGTTTGACATTCCTGACTATGTCCAGATTCATATCAATGATACGCATCCGACAATCGCTATTCCGGAGCTTATGCGTATTCTCATGGACGAAGAAGGCATGTCGTGGGACGATGCGTGGAATATAGTCGGCAAAACCTTCGCGTATACAAACCACACTATCCTCTGCGAAGCGCTTGAGAAATGGCCGATGGAAATGGTTGATTCGCTTCTTCCGCGTCTCGGTCAGATTATCCATGAGATTGACAGACGCCAGAGAGAGGAACTGAATGACCGCTTCCCCGGCGACTTCGGCAAGATTGAGTATATGTCTGTTATCCATAACGACGGTCAGGTGAGCATGGCAAACCTGTGTCTCACGGCTTGTCACAGCGTAAACGGTGTTGCTGCGCTCCATACTGAAATCCTCAAAAAGGAGACGTTTAAGGATTACTACAGCATCTATCCGTATAAGTTCAAAAACATGACAAACGGCGTCACCTTCAGAAGATGGCTGTATAAGGCAAATCCTGAGCTTTCAAACCTCATCTGCGAGTCGATAGGCGATGGCTGGGTAAAGGATTACAGACAGCTTGAAAACCTGCTTCCGTTTGCTGAAGACAAGGCTTTCAGAGAGAAGTTCGCAAAGATTAAGCGTGACAATAAGGAAAATTTAGCAAAGTATATCTTAGAGCATAACGATATCAAGGTTGACCCGGATTCATTGTTCGATGTACAGATAAAGAGACTGCATGAGTACAAGAGACAGCTTCTCAAGGCGTTCCATATTGTGTACAGATATAAGTCAATCATAGACAGCCCCGAAACGGCAAACATGATGCCTGAGACATTTATCTTCGGCGCAAAGGCTGCTCCGGGCTATCACATGGCAAAGCTTATAATCAAGTTTATCAATAATGTGGCAAAGGTTGTAAACAACGACCCAAGAACCAAGGATATACTTAAGGTAGTGTTCATTGAGAACTACAACGTATCCATTGCCGAAAGAATAGTTGCTGCCGCAAACCTGAGTGAGCAGATTTCAACAGCCAGCAAAGAGGCTTCGGGTACAGGAAACATGAAGCTGATGCTCAACGGCGCGCTGACAATGGGTACAATGGACGGCGCAAACGTTGAGATAAGACAGCAGGTCGGCGACGATAATATCTTCATCTTCGGTCTGTCGTCAGACGAGGTTCTCGGCCTCTACTCAACAAACCGCTCGCCGAGCCCTGAGCTTTATGCTACAAATATGGGTATAAAGAGTATTGTTGATACTCTTATCGACGGCACCTTCTCAGACGGCGACCATAATATGTTCTATGACATTTACAGATCGCTGGTTCAAAGCGGAAACAGCTTTGCAGACCCGTATCTGCTCCTCGCTGACTTTGAGTCGTATATCAGCGCGTGTCATACAGCAAACAGACTGTACAGAAACGATCCCGACGCATGGACAAAGAAAGCGGTTATCAATACAGCAAAGGCAGGCTTCTTCAGCAGTGACAGAACTATTGAGGACTACAACAGAGAAATCTGGCACTTAAAATAATTATGTTGTATATATTATAGGAAGAAACTCGATTATTTATAAAATATACCAAATCCCGGATTGTTTTCAGTCCGGGATTTGGTGTCTCAAATGGGATATTTTTTAAATAAAGGTATTGCAATTTCGTGCCAAATATGTTATTATGTATGTAATCATCATCGGGTAGTAGATATATTTGATAGAATATACAGATATTTTGAACATTTCACTGAATTTTTGACATAGCATTCTCGATGGTGACTGGATTTGAAAAAAATAAATTAAATATAGGTGCAGTGTTTTTAATTATCACACCTAAATAAATTAAGGAGGGGTCTTTTAAATGAGAACCTTAAGAAGAAGTTTGGCCATTGTTTTGGCCATCGCTATGGTTTTGACCACATTCGGTGCAACAGTCGTTTCGGCTGCTTCATACGGTGACACAGCTGGTCACTGGGCTGAGACATACATCGATAACTGGTCAAACCGTGGTGTAATCCAGGGTGACGGCGGTTATTTCAGACCGGACGACACTATCACACGTGCAGAGGTTGCACAGGTAACGCAGAATGTTATCGGTTATGTCGATACTGCTGCAAACAGCTTTACAGATGTTGACAGCAGCGCATGGTACGCTGATGCAGTTCTCAAGCTTGTTGCTGCCGGTACACTCACGGGTAACGGTGACGGCACAATGGCGCCGGGCAACTACATGACTCGTGAAGAGGCTATGACAATGCTCGCTCGTGCATTCGGCCTCACAGTTGAGAACAGTCAGGCTGGTATCACACAGTACGCAGACTATCAGAATGTATCTGATTACGCTACAGGTTATGTTGGCGCAATGACCGCAGCAGGATATGTAAGCGGTTATGAAGACGGCACAATCAGACCTCAGGACTTCATCTCAAGAGCTGAATTTGTAAAGATTATAGACAACATGATTAAGCTTTACGTTACAGCTCCCGGCACATATGGTCCTGATTACACAGGCGGAATCGTTATGGTTAAGAGCAGCGATGTTGTATTAAACGGTATTGTTGCAAACGGTATGGTTATATCACCTCAGGTTGCTGGCAGCGTTACAATCACAAACTGCCAGGTATCAGGTCAGGTTGTTAACCTTTCAAAGAGCGCAAACGTAACATCAAATATCGGTGTATCAAATCCGGGTTCAACCACAGCTCCGAATAACGTAGTTATCGGCGGTTACGGCGGCGGCGGTTCAACAGGCGGCGGCAGCCCGGCATCAACAGTAACTGTTACCTTCAAGTGGGGCGACAATTACGACCAGAGCTCAGCGGTTAAGGTTACAAAGGGCAGCAAGCTGAGCGCAAGCAAGGTTCCGGATCCCGCTGCAAAGGGCGACGACAACTGGAACGGCTTGTGGTATAAGACAAAGTCAGCTGCTCAGGCAGGTACAGGCTCAAGCTTTAACCCGACAACTTCGGCTATAAGCGCCAGCGTAACACTTTATGCAGGCCGCATAAATTCAGTTCCGACAGACGCACCTACAGCAGCACCTACAGCAGCTCCTACAGCAGCTCCGACAGCAGCACCGGGTCAGCCGACAGCAGCTCCCGGACAGCCGACAGCAGCACCTACAGCAGCTCCGACAACAGCTCCCGGACAGCCTACAGCAGCTCCTACAGCAGCTCCGACAACAGCTCCGGGTCAGCCGACAGCAGCACCTACAGCAGCTCCGGCAACAGCTACACCGGCAGCACCGGGCGAAGCAACGCCTACAGCAGCTCCGGAAAAGGGTGAGCTTAACTACTACTATGCAAACAGCTTGTATAAGGTTCCTGATTTGCTCAACAATTCAGCAGCGGGAACATGGGAATTTGATGATGCCCAAAAGGCAGTATACAATGACACCTTTGGCGCACCGTTCGGTACACCTGAGGAAGTTGCTGAAAGATTTACAGCCGGTGCAGATTCAGCTATAACACTTGACAGCTTTATTGTTGGCGAAGACGGCGAATACACAATAAGCATCATGGCTCGTGAGTACAAGAACAGAGGTTACAGAGTAGTTCTTACCAAGGAAGGCGATGAGTCTAATCCTATAGTTGCTGAATATGTACAGCCTGCTGACACAAAGGCTCCGGTAATGGGTACATTTGACGGAAAGAGTGCTACGATTCTTCAGGGTAATGTTACTCTTACAGCAGGTACATATAAGGTTGAAATTCTTGTTCCTACGACTGGTGACGGAAAGATGCCCGGCAAGCTTACAGCTTTCAGTATCGTTAAGAAAAATTCAACCCCGACATATCCCGGTAGAGTAGAACCTAAGCCGGTTCCGACCCCGAATCCGACCCCGACAAATGCTCCTACAGCAGCACCGGGCGAAGCTACACCTACAGCAGCACCGGGTGAAGCTACACCTACAGCAGCTCCGGGCGAAGCTACACCTACAGCAGCACCGGCTCCGACAGCTACAACTGCACCTGTTGCAAAGGTAAAAGTTATTCCGGCTAATCAGTTCAGCAGCACAAACACAAGCTTCACAAACAAAACAAAGCCGAGACTTAACAGCGGTTTTGCATTCGGTACAGCTACAAAAGCATACGCTGCTTATGAAGATGTTTTCGGTGAAAACGCAGTTAATGCCGGTACAGATTACATAAACTATAACGGTAAGTGGGGAAATACAGCCGAGGGTTATGTTTACTTCACATATACACCTGAAGTAAGCGGAAAATACTCTTTGCAGCTGTTATTAAAAGCTAACAGTAACGTTCTTAACACTGTTGCAGTAGTAAGCGCTGACAGTGTAGACGCTGCCCCTGTAGGCTTTACAGCAAGTGAAGCTGTAGACAGCAATGGCGCGGTTGTAATAACATCAAACAGCGCATTTGACCTTACAGCAGGCACTACATACAAGTTCAGCATTACAACCGAAGCAGGTACGGCTTATACATCAGACTTCGCAGCAGCAGCAATCGTTCCTGCAAGCGATGAGCCTGAGGCAACACCTACAGCAACACCGGCACCGACAGCTACAACAGCACCGGCACCGACAGCTACAACAGCACCGGCTCCGACAGCTACAACAGCACCGGCACCGACAGCAACAGCTGCACCGGCTCCGACAGCTACAGCAACACCGGCACCGACAGCTACAGCTATACCGGTTCAAGAGGCTACTCTCACATATGATGGTGCAGCAGCTCAGAGCGGTACATTGGCTGAGATGTTTACAGCGCTCAGCAGTGCGTCAGGTGCTGCAAATGCGGTAATTACACTTCACAAGGATGCAGTGATAGCTGACAGTAGTTCACAGATTGCACCCGGTGCGTCAGTTACAATCACATCTGATGTTAATGGTCAAGTTACAGTAACTCAAGGTACTTGCATTAATATAAACGGAAACACAACACTTACTATTGATGGAAATATTAAGTTTGTAGGAACCAATTCATGTGATGCAGGCTGGGGCAGAAAGCACATGTTTGCTATCAAGGGCGGAAACGGTAAGTTTGTTGCAAAAGATGGTGCTGTACTTGACTTCAGTGCCGCAACTACAGCAAGTGAATGTTCAGTTGTAAGAACAGACTGGAATGGTTCAGGTCAGGTTATCGAAATTAACGGCGCAACAGTAGTTGGTGGAGATAACGCATATCTTAACTATACAAACTCAAATAACGCAGATACAACAAAGATTACAGGTGATTCTGTAATAAATGCAAAGGTACATGCAGGTTATGTAAAGAGCGAGAACAGCCATACAGTTATCGACCTTGACGGCTACACAGGTACAGGTGTTATAAGCGCTGAACTCTATTCGGTTGGCGATAAGAATGCGGCAGCTTTGGTTGTTGCACAGAATGTGAGCGATGCAAGCAAGATTAATTTTGCAAGCAGCGATGACTGGGATTTTGCAATCGATGGCACAAACATTAAGTTAGAAGCAAAACCTGCTACACCTACACCGGAACCGACAGCGACAATTGCACCGGGGGCACCAACACCGACACCGGCACCGACAGCGGCTCCGACACCTAATGTTGTTACTTTGGTAAAAGCGTCAGAAATGACAAAGGTAGGCAATTCAAGCGGAACTCCGAACTTATACACAAATCAAGTTCCGACAGGTGCTACACAGGAATATAAAGATAATTATCAGGCTATATTCGGAGTAGACTTTGCAAATGTTGGAACAGATAAGTATGGCTACCTCGGAGATACCTCAAGAGGATCTGTTACTACAACAGTTGTAATTGAAAATGCAGGTTCATATACCTTCGATGTTTTGACATCATATGGAAGATCAACAAATCTGATTACAGTATCAGGTGGCTCAACAACACCTATTGACGCAGTATCACCTGCGCAGAGCGCAAAGCTTGGAACAAACGGACAGGACTTGTATGTATATTCTGCAACAGCTGATTTTACACCGGGAACATATACCTTTAAGTGGCATTCAGCTTCTACTTGTTCAGACTTTGTAGCACTTGCAGTAGTTAAGAACACAGCTACACCGGCTCCGACAGCTACAGCTACACCGGCTCCGACAGCTACAGCAGCACCAGTTTCTGCTTCTACAGTAAGCGGTGGAATTACTATTACAAACGTTGCAAAAACTGAAATGTTGTCCAGTGGTAAGACAGACCTTTATACGCTGAAGGGTGCAGACCTTACAGTTACACTTGTAAAAGGTGATATAGTAGTAGAGGCAGAAGTTACAGGTACTCAGGGTGTTGATTTGGCTTATACAGCAGATATTACTGAGGCCGGAGAATACACAATTACTGTTAAAGAGGGCAACAATGTATACACAGGTGATAACAAAGTATCAGTTACTGAGGATAATATAAACAGTAAAGAAGCTGTAACACAAGCTGTTACAGCCGGCAAGACTTATACTAATACGTTTAAGTTAACAGTTCCTGCTACAATTTTTAACTCAGGAGCATCTAAGATTACTGCAACAGAAACCAGACAGAAGACAGGTGAAAAATTTGAGTTTGATATAAGCAGCTCTGAAGGATGGACAGATAATGGTAACGGCACTTACAGTTTGACTCTTTCAAACTATTCTGTACCGGCAGTTGTAACCGACGGAGGTAAAGAGGCTTATCGTAAACTTGAATTTGCAACCGACGTAGATATTAGCGCTTCATTTACTTTACCGCCGAAAGGAGCTAACGAATCTGGTTGGGGTAATAAAGATGCAGGTGCAGAGATTACATCAACACCTATAGTTAAGTACAATGATGCTACAGTAACTGCGGTTGAGTAATTGAGATACAGCTTAATCAAGCTAAGAGAAATGCCGTGAATCGGCTATTTTGGCAGGGTACCTTCGGGTACCCTGTTTTTTGCAAAAAAATAAGGCGGCAGATTACCGCCGTCACGGTTATGGTGTATATTTTACGTGACAAGTCCATTTGTATGGGCGGCTATCAGCCGCCCGCGGGCGGATACTATCCGCCCCTACAGTGTCGCCGTATACGCACTTGCTGCGCAAGTCCGACCATAATTGCACAACTAAGGTGTATTATTGACTTTAGTTGTTTTGGTGCAAACGCATGGCTTGGCGTATACGCAATCAAAGATTGCGGTCACAGCTGCACAACTAAGGTGTATTATTGACTTTAGTTGTTTTGGTGCAAACGCATGGTTTGGCGTATACGCAATCAAAGATTGCGGTCACAAAAAAACTATTGACATATAAACAAAAAAAGTGTATAATAAAAGCAAGAAAAGGGAAACCGTTTAACGGTCAGCCTAGGTCGCAATTAAAAATAACCGCAATCTTTGCAGGAGGGCGGTTATTTTTTTATTGACTCTATAAGAGTTAGCAACAGAATCATAAAAATGATTATAAGTACATACTCCATATGCGTCACCTCACTTCATAGTCACATAAGCATTCACCTATATGTTATGAAATAAGGCCAACCGCTCTACAATTCCCTTAACTTGCCAATATAATTATACAATATCTCACACAATATGCAAAATTACAAGTTAATAACAATCATAGCATGTGCAATATCATATATGCAGTTCTGTCCATATGCCGCATTAACATAGTTTTTATGTCATCTTGATTTTTACGATGCTGCGTGGTATAATAACTATATTAATTACCATTTGCGAGGATAATATATGAGAGATAACTTGATAGAAATCGGAAAAATTGTAAACACGCACGGTATCAGAGGCGAAGTTAAGGTTCAGCCGTGGTGTGATGACCCGTATATTTTTGATGAGCTTGAATATCTGATTATTGACGGCAGGGAATATGAGATAATCAAAAACCGTTTGCACAAGAACTGTCAGATTATACAGCTTGACGGAATAACAAGCATGAACGACGCCGAGCTTATGCGAAACAAGATTGTCAAGGTTGAGCGTGATGCTCTGGAGCTTCCGGAGGGCAGATATTTTGTCACGGATATAGAAGGCCTTACCGTGCGTGAGGAAAACGGCAGGGTTCTCGGCGTTGTTGACGAGGTGATAAAGACCGGCAGCAACGATGTATATTCGCTCAAAGATACGTTTAATCATAAGCCGATACTTATTCCGGTAATCGACGGCGTAATCATCGAGACAAATATAGACGAGGGCTACATCACCGTCCGCCTGATGAAAGGCTTGATTGATGAATAATTATGTCGTTATTTTATAATAAAAATATAATTAGCAGGGCAAAAGATTTGCGTAAAAATATGACGCCGCATGAGAAACGATTGTGGTATGATTACTTGTCGAGATACCCTGTTAGATTTCAAAGACAAAAAGTTATTGGTAACTATATCGTTGATTTTTATTGCCATAAAGCAATGCTTGCAATTGAATTAGATGGTTCACAGCACTATATTGAACAAGCTGTTAAATATGATGCAAACAGGACGAAATATTTATCAAAAATGGGTGTAAAGACTTTAAGAATATTAAATGTTGATATAGATAGGAATTTTGAAGCAGTTTGCACATTGATAGATAATACTGTTAAGGATAGATTAAATGAAGGCTCCCTCCGGGAGGGAGCTGGCACACGAAGTGTGACTGAGGGAGAACGGCGAGATATATTGTGAGGTTGTATTAAACGGGGTTATGCAGTCAGCCTATTAATAATACATATACTTTGTGCCTATGAATAGTCATTGTCGGGCTCCTTCCGTCAGCCAAAGCTGACACCTCCCATACTGCTATATTAAGGCTGATTATTGACCTTAGTTGTATTGCGCTGTCGCATAGCTTGCGAATACGCACCTTGACAGGTACGATCACACCCGAGGGAGGCAAATATTTAAAAATATAAATGAGGAATATACATGAAATTCGATATACTGACATTGTTTCCTGAGATGTTTGAAGCGGTTCTCGATTCAAGCATCATAGGCAGGGCAAAGGAAAAGGGAATAATAGAGCTGAACTATATCCAAATCCGCGATTTTGCCTTCAACAAGCACAGGCAGGTTGATGATTATCCGTATGGCGGCGGTGCCGGAATGGTTATGCAGGCGGAGCCGATATACCGCGCATACCAAAGTGTGACCGCCGGACTGGATTACAAGCCGCATACGATATATATGTCGCCGCAGGGTAAGACGTTCCGCCAGTCAAAGGCTGTTCGGCTTGCGAAGAAGTATGAGCATATTGTCATTCTCTGCGGTCACTATGAGGGTGTTGACCAGAGGGTTCTTGACGAAATTATTGACGAAGAAATTTCAATCGGTGATTTCGTGCTGACGGGCGGCGAGATTGCGGCGATGGCGGTGGTTGATGCGGTATCGCGAATGATTCCGGGCGTACTCAAATCCGAGGAGGCGTTTTCCGAAGAGTCGCACTACAGCGGTCTTTTGGAATATCCGCAGTATACCCGTCCTGAGGTCTGGCATGATATGAAGGTTCCGGAAACGCTGATGAGCGGTCACCATAAGAATATAACCGCATGGAAACGCAAAAAGTCTATCGAGAACACGTTTAATAAGCGCCGCGGTATGCTTGCAAAAGCAAAACTGAGCGATGAAGAGCGCGAGTATGTGGAAAAGCTCAAAGAAGGTAAATAAAATAAATACTTATAAGCAGCCGCCTGCAAATACGGGCGGCTGTATTGTTTTGTTAAAAAATTTTCATAAATTTTATAAAACAGTTGTTTTTTGTCTCAATCTGTGGTAAAATTAAAATAATTATAGTTAAATGTATATACTGTAAGCAACATCTATGATACAGAAAGGTGGTCAGGCATCAATGAAATGCGAAAAATGCGGAAACGAGATACCGGCCGGCAGCGAAAAGTGTCCAAGCTGTGGTAATATATCCGATAACGCGGCTGCTGACGTTAAACAGAGCAAGTCTCAGCCGGAGCCTGAAAAGATAGCAAAATCAAATCAGGAGAATACAAAATCTGAAATAACTTCACAAACAGGCAAAAATAATTCAGACAAGTCTGAAGAAAGCGTTGCAAAAGAGCCGGACGCGGATTTTGAGCTGCGTTATTCCAGTATGTTTGATAAGTCAAATGTAAGCACTGATAATGAATATAAGATAGACGAGGAACTCAAGCGCAAGCGTGAAGCGCGTTATGACGAGAGCTTTTCAAACATGACAAACGATGAAAAGATAAAGGCGCTTGAGGCGGCAAGACTTGCGCGTAAGGAAAAGAGAGAAAAGAAGCTTGCCAAGAAAGAAAGCGGCGGCTTTTTAGCTTCATTGCGCCGCGATTCCGATAAGCCGAATGCGGAGGCAGACACGGAAAATCGTACCGAAAAATTGTCTGCGGCAAACGGAAGCACAGCTTCGATTTTGCGCAGAGCGCCTAAAGCTGCACCGCAGACAGCCGGAGATAATCAGCCGGCTGACGTTTCAAAGACGGTGTCGATTGATACAAATGAAGTTAAAAAAGAGCTTGCTAAAACCGAGAAAAGGCAGAGAAAGTCACGTTCACCTCGCAGACCAAGCAGAAAGTTCAGTCTTACTCCGAGATTCGGTATTATTCTGGGCTGTTTGATTGCAGTTCTGGTTGTCGGCGTGGTTATTGCTTCTGTCAACATGGCGTCAAAGGTTGCTTATGGAGAGCCTGAAATGCCTACGGTTTATACCAAGGGCAATACGCTTTGTGAATACTATGACGGCAAAGAAATTGAACTTAGCCAAAACTTTATAGCGAAAGAATATGAGGAACAGGTTGAGCCGACTGCTTCGCCGAAGCGTTCGAGTGATGACGATGATGAGGCAGAGCCGACTCCGATGCCTGTGTCAGACCCGATAAAGGAAAAGGATTTGGTTCACAGCTCATCGGGCGGTGAATTCACATACTTTATTGACAGCGCTGACATGAACGAAAAGAGCGGTTCGCTCAAGTTCGTTCAAAACGGCAATAAAAAGTCGCTTGCAAGCATTGCGGACAATGTTTATTATAATGTAGCCGTATCAGACGACGGAACGGGCGTTCTGTATCTCACAGGCGCCGACAGCTTCGGTATGGGCGGCACATTGAACTATTGGTCATCGCTTACCAAAAAGTCTGTTAAGCTCAGCGACAATGTAAATGTTGATAACTTCATGTTTGCCGGCGGCGGTAACAGCGTTGCATATATCAGCGAGTATAATCAGGAATATTATGTCGGCGATTTGTATTTGGCGTCAATAGCCAAGGGCGTGGTTTCCGAGCCGGGAAAGATTGAGTCAGACGTATACAAGGTGTTCGGCACCAATCCGGCAGGAACAACTGTTGTCTATGCAAAGAACTTCAGCGATGAGGACAACTGTTTTGAAGTCTATATGATGAAGCAGAATTCAAACGAGGCGGTGCTTATAACCGATGGTTCAAGATGTGAGCCTATCCTTGCCAAGACTTCGGATAACATGTTTGTCGGCGGAAGCTATGCGGATTATTATCAGACTTTGTACTATGCAAGTCTTGAAAGCGGACAGAAAGAAAAGATTGGTATGGGTCTGACAGAGCTTATCGAAATGAGCAAGGACGAGCAGGCGGTTGTGTTCAGAAAAGCCAATGCCGAGGGTACGGCGTTTGATTATTTCTATGCAAACCAGAGCGGCACAGACGAGCAGGAGCTTGCCGTGAACGTAACAGTTCTTGACGACGAGGATCACAAGAGAGTTTGCCAGTTTGATATAAACGACGATTTCACAAAGGCTGTTTATATACAGGGTTATGACCTGGCAAGCGAGAGCGGCGGTCTGTACACTGTTTCTATTAATAACGGCAGCGTTTCGTCCGATAAGAAAATCAGTGATACTGCATATTCGTGCAACCTCACTCCTGACGGAAACACCATCAGATACGCGGATAATTATGACATAACCTGGAATTTGGTTACGCTTAACGCGTACAACGGTGAAAAGAGCACAGTGCTTGCCGAGGAGGTCGGCGCAGGCGCATTCACGTTTGACAAGGCGGGAGAGTATATCGTTTATGCGAAGAACTACAGCCTGGAAAACAGAACCGGCGACGTATACTGCGTTGACAACAAGGCAAAGACCAGAGAGGTAGTAACCGGCGTAAGCACATATGGCCTTAAGGGCAACGGCAATATTGTGTACAGCGAAAAGGTCAGTGATGCCGAAGTTGACCTCTACTTCACCGAGCCTAACGGCAAAAAGACAAAGAATATCGACAAGGGCATCTCCGGAGTTGTTTCATATTAGTATGCCGGAGATAAATTGAGTAATTATTATGGAGTATTCAGAGGACTTAAATGATTTAAAGAAAGTTAAGCGTTTGGGAATAATGGGCGGAAGCTTCAATCCGCCCCATGTCGGACATTTTCTTATGGCGGAGAGTGCGATGAATGAACTTAGCCTTGACAAAGTTCTGTTTATTCCTACCGGAAGGATTGCTTATAAGCCGGAGCATGACCGGGCAAGCGGTATTCACAGGTATAGAATGTTAAAGACCGTGGTTGACAGAAACCCCGGTTTTTGCATTACCGATATGGAAATTGCCAGCCCTGAAATCACATATACGGCGAATACTTTAAAGCGCCTGAAAACTGAGCTTCCGGATACAAGACTGAATTTTATTGTCGGAGCGGACTCTCTTGATTATATGGACAAGTGGTACAGTCCCGAAACTATCTTTAAGCTCTGTACCGTGGCGGCTATGAACCGCTCTGACATACCCGAAGAACGCTTTTTAAGCAAGATAGAGTATTTGCGGGATAGGTTTTCGGCGGATATACGGGTCATTGATATGCCGTATGTCGATGTCTCTTCGACCGAGCTTCGGGAGCGTATTCACAGCGGACGGTCGATAAGGTATCTCTGTGACGATGAGATTATTGAATATATATCAAAAAACAAGTTATATATAAAATAGATTAATATATAAGACATAAGACGGAGGTGCGTAAAATGACGGGAATAGAAGAGATCAAAGCGGAGCTCAGAAAAATCTTGAGCGAGAAGCGGTATGTTCATTCACTCGGCGTGGCTGACGAGGCGAAAAAACTTGCGGCAAAGTACGGGGTTGACGAAAACCGGGCGTATATTGCCGGCTTGGTTCACGATTGCGCAAAGGAAGTGCCGCCTCAGGATATGGAGGGTATTCTCAAAAGGAAGTACGGCGTTTCGGTTGACAGTATGTCAAAGCTGACGCCAAAAATCCTTCACGGTGTTCTCGGCGCCTGCGAAGCGCAGAGCAAGTTTGGAATTTACGACCCTGAGATACTTGACGCTGTGAAGTACCACACAACCGGCAAGGGCAATATGAGTATGCTTGCAAAGATAATCTATATTGCCGATTACATAGAGCCAAACCGTGACTTTGACGGGGTCAGAGAGCTGCGGAGCCTGGCGTACAGGGATATTGATGAAGCCATCATCAAGGGAATTGACGATACGATTAAAGATTTAATAAAGCGCGGTCTTTTGCTCCATCCGGACACTATCCATGCCAGAAATGACCTGATAATCAAAAGAAGTCAAAAAAAGTAAGAACAAAATCAATTTAAGGAGATTTGTTTAATGAAAAGAAAATCACCGCTAAACCGCATAATATCAATAGTTTTACTTATTGTGTTTGTGGTTGTTGGTTTTAATATAGGAAAATCAATATTCGGCGACAACGCAAAGTCACGGCTTACCGATGTGACAAACATACTTGTTGCCGGAGTGGATATTGACGGTTACAGAACTGACCTGATACTGTTTGTCCAGGTGAATAACATAGACAAGAAGGTCAGCGTGCTTCAGATTCCGCGTGATACCAAGGTGGACAACAAGCGAAGGGACAAGAAGATTAATTCAGCCTATTTCAGCGGCATTGATACGCTGAACAACGAAGTTGAGAGCGTAATCGGAATGAGAGCTGACTTCTTTGCCACAATTACGTTTGATGCCTTTAAGGAAATTGTCGATACACTGGGCGGTGTGACGATTGACGTTCCGATTGATATGAACTATCATGACCCGATTCAAGGACTTACGATTGAGCTTGAAGCCGGCAGACAAAAGCTCGACGGCGAACATGCAATGATGTTTATGCGTTTCAGAAAGAACGATGACGGTACGGGCTATGCTATGGGCGACATTGACAGAAATGCGGCACAGAAGCAGTTTTATTCGGCAGTTATGAAAAAGGCGCTCAGCCCTGTGGGGATTATTAAAGCCCCGTGGCTCTACAGTACCATTATGGAGAACACAACAACCGACCTTAACAATGCCGAGGTCAGAAAGCTCATGTTTGAAGTGTTCTCAATCGGAAAGGATAATATAGGTATCTATCAGCTGCCGGGTGAGTCAAAGTACATAAATAACATTTCATATTTTGTACATGATAAGAAAGAGACAAAGAAGCTGATGGATGAAAACTTCAGATAAAGTAGGTGCGGATATAATCCGCCCGCGGGCGGCAGATTGCCGCCCCTACGGTTATAACGCAAACGCTTAGTTCGGTGCATACGAACCCTTCGGGTTCGGTCACAACTGCACAATTTAGGCTGATTATTGACTTTAGATATTATGGCAGAAACGCTTAGTTTGGCGCATACGCAATCAGAGATTGCGGTCACACATAGAAAGGAAAAAAATTATGGCTTGTAAAAATGATTTGGTAAACAAAATTGTCAAAATTCTTGACGGCAAAAAGGGTAAGGATATCACGGTTATCGATATATCCGCTCTGACTACTATGACGGAGTATTTTGTTATCGTAACCGGCGGCTCCGACACTCAGGTAAAGGCATTATGCGATAACGTCGAAGAAGAACTCGAAAAGGACGGCATAACGCCCACAAATAAAGAGGGCTACAGAACCGCTCAATGGGTGCTTCTCGGTTATGACGATGTTGTGGTGCATATATTCCTCGGCGATACGCGTGAGTTTTATGACCTTGAGCATGTCTGGCATGACGGAATAACTGTTGACATAAGCGATATATTGTCGTAAAATAGAGCTTGACAAATTCATGCGGTTTTCCGCATGATTATTGATAATTATGTAAATTAATTGGGAAGGACTGATATAGGTTGAAATATGATTTCAAGAGTATAGAAGAAAAGTGGCAGAAGAAGTGGGCGGACAGCGGTGAGTTTAAGATTACCGAGAAGTCTGACAAGCCAAAGTATTACGCCTTGGAGATGTTCCCGTATCCATCGGGAAATCTGCATATGGGTCATGTTCGTAACTACTCAATCGGTGATGTGGTTGCGAGATACAAGAAGATGCAGGGCTTTAATGTGCTTCACCCTATGGGTTGGGATTCGTTCGGACTTCCGGCTGAGAATGCTGCAATCAAGCACGGACTTGACCCGGCTGACTGGACGTGGTCAAATGTTGACAATATGCGCGGTCAGCTTCAGAGACTGGGCTTCAGCTACGACTGGGACAGAGAAGTTGCCACGGCAAAGCCTGAGTATTACAAGTTCACACAGTGGATGTTTGAGCAGCTTTACAAGCATGGTCTTGCGTATAAGAAGAAATCATATGTCAACTGGTGTCCCTCCTGCAAGACGGTTCTTGCCAATGAGCAGGTTGTCAACGGCAAGTGCGAGCGCTGCAAGAGCGAGGTCGGCAAAAAGGATCTGGAGCAGTGGTTCTTTAAGATTACGGATTATGCCCAGAGACTTCTTGACGATATAGATAAGCTGGACGGCTGGCCGGATAAGGTTAAGTCAATGCAGACCAACTGGATCGGCAGAAGCGAGGGCGCAGAGGTTAAGTTCAAGATTGACGGCAGAGACGATTATCTGACCGTATACACGACAAGACCTGATACGATTTTCGGTGTCAGCTATATGGTTATCGCTCCCGAACACCCGATTGTCGATGAGCTCATCAAGGGCAGTGAGACTGAGGCGGAATGCCGTGAGTTTATTAAAAAGGTGCAGTCACAGAGCGAGATTGTTCGTTCGGCGACAGATACTGAAAAGGAGGGCGTGTTCACGGGAACATATCTTATCCACCCGTTCACAGGCGATAAGATTCCGCTCTACCTTGCGAACTATGTGTTCTTAGACTACGGCACAGGTATAGTTATGGGCGTTGCCGCTCATGACCAGCGTGATTTTGACTTTGCGAAGAAGTATAATCTGCCGATTAAGATAGTAATCCAGCCCGAGGGTCAGAACATGAAGTCCGAGGATATGACCGAGGCGTTTGCCGCAGAGGGCATAATGGAAAATTCAGGTCAGTTTGACGGAATGAATAACAAGGACGCCTTAAAGGCGATTATTGAATACTTAGAGGAAAACGGAATAGGAGAGAGAAAGGTCAATTTCAGACTCAGGGACTGGCTGATTTCAAGACAGAGATATTGGGGCGCGCCCATTCCTGTGGTTTACTGTCCGCACTGCGGCGAGGTTTTAGTGCCTGAAGAACAGCTTCCCGTTCTCCTCCCGCAGAACGTTAAGTTCACCGGACAGGGTCAGTCGCCGCTGAGCGAGTGCGAGGAGTTCGTAAACACCACTTGCCCCAAGTGCGGCGCTCCGGCAAAGCGCGAGACCGACACAATGGACACGTTTGTCTGCTCGTCATGGTACTTCCTGCGCTATTGCGACCCGCATAACGACAAGCTGCCGTTTGACAAGGACAAGGCGGATTACTGGATGAATGTAGACCAGTACATCGGCGGTGTTGAACATGCAATTCTGCATCTGCTCTATGCACGTTTCTTCACAAAGGCACTGCATGACTTCGGTTATGTTGAATGTGACGAGCCGTTTAAGAACCTGCTCACACAGGGTATGGTTCTCAAGGAAGGCACAAAGATGTCAAAGTCTCTCGGCAATGTTGTCAGCCCTGAGGAAATAATCGGGAAGTACGGCGCCGACACGGCAAGACTGTTTATTATGTTCGCTGCGCCGCCGGAACGTGATTTGGACTGGAACGACACCGCTGTTGAGGGCGCATACAGATTTTTGAACAGAGTATGGCGTGCCGTTGAGGATTTGAAGGACTATCTGTCAGACGAAAAGCCAAATCAGTCAAGCCTGAATGAAGATGAGAAGAAGCTGCGCCTTGCGGTTCACTCAACTATCAAAAAGGTGACCTATGACTGCGACAGATTTAACTTCAACACAGCGATAAGCTCTATTATGGAAATGGTTAACGCTTTGTACGTTTACAAGGAAAAGACCGAGAAGGAGAATTACAATAAGGCTCTTATCACCGAGGCTGTTGAGGCGCTTATTGTTCTGCTCAGTCCGTTTGTTCCGCATATCACCTCTGAGCTTTGGGAGATGATTGGAAAGACCTCTAACCTTTCAGTTGAAAAGTGGCCGGAGTATGACGAGTCAGCTCTTGTTGTCAGCGAGATCGAAATTGTTCTTCAGATAAACGGCAAGATAAGAGACAAGATAAAGATTGACCCGAGCCTCACTCCTGACCAGATGAAGGAGCTGGCTATGTCAAGCGACAGGATTAAAGAACTTACCGAGGGCAAGACAATCGTTAAGTGTATTGCAGTGCCTAAAAAGCTGATAAATATTGTGGTGAAGTAATAGCGCTGCAAATTTCATAAGGGGAATTTAGTTTTATATGAACAGAACAAGAGTCAGAAGAAACAGAAGGCGAAAACAGATATTCGCATTATTATTGCTGATAGCTGTCTTAACTGCGGTTGTGGTTCCGTACCTGACCGAACCGGGGATTCCGGTGTTTATGTATCACTGTGTTTCCGAAGAGCCTCGGGACGGTGATGAAAACCTGTATGTGCGTCCGGCACAGCTTGAAGAGGAGCTGAAGTATTTATCGGATAACGGCTACACTACGCTATTTTCCGACGAGTATGAGAAGGCGTACAGTACGCATAAGGCTGTTATTCTGACATTTGACGACGGCTATGAGGATAACTATCTTGAGCTGTTTCCTCTGCTTAAGAAGTATAATATGAAGGCGACAATATTTATTGTTGCGGCATATGTTGGCAGAGAAGATTATCTCAAAGAGGATCAGATTAAGGAAATGGTCAGAAGCGGTCTGGTAAGTATCCAGAGCCATACTCAGAACCATATCGACTTGTCAAGCGTTGACACAGAGACAATAAACCGTGAGTTTCGTGAATCATGTGCAACTCTTGCCAAAATCACGGGCAAGAACGTGACAACCCTTTCATATCCGGGCGGATATTTTGACAAAGAGGTAATTCAAGAGGCAGAGAGATACTTTACATACTGCTATGCCATTGATACAAACGAATACAGCAAGAGCAATCATTACGAGATTTCACGCGGCGGCGTTTTCAGAAACACAACGCTCGAATCGTTTTCAATGGCGCTCAAGACATATTCACAAAGCCGTTTCTACCGTGAGCTTTTAAAACTAAAACATAAATATTTTGGTTAATAAAAAAGGATGTATCAACTGAGATACATCCTTTTTTTGAATTATCCGTCAGTACATGACAGATACAAATTATAGTTTAACGAGGAGTTCGCCTGCGGTCATTCAGCACAACTTAGGTGTATTATTGACTTTACTTGTTACGGAAAAATCGCTTG
>CAJKEB010000016.1 GCA_905198865.1 uncultured Eubacteriales bacterium | reverse complement strand
TAAGCGTTGTTGCCATAGCAACTAAAGTCAATAACACACCTAAGTTGTGCTGAATGACTGCAGGCGAACTACTCGTCAAACTATAATTTGTATTACAAAACAAGGGTTGATGCAATTATTAATGCATCAACCCTTGTTATTTTTTATTAAGTCGGAAGGCAATTTGTTCAATAAGTTTAAAATCATTATCATTTAGGGTTTATCTATTACAGCTCTGTGTTTTTGTATTGATTTTATTACATCAATGACTATTTCAAGTTCTCTTAAATCGCAGTCTTTTAACAGTATTTCTGCATTATGCAATTCGGCTGATTTACTATCATTGTTAAATATTAAGTTATCTAAAGATATGTGCAGAATTTTTGTGCGATTAAATAAAACCTCAATAGAAGGCTTACGATGTTCACTTTCTATATGCTTTAAATGTGTAGGTGTAATCCCTACCAACTCCGCAAGCTCCTCCTGTGATAAATTATTTTTAATTCTTGCGTCTTTTATTGCGTTTCCCAAAACTTTTGCTTCAAGCATATCTTTTAGCTCCTTTTTGAATAGCTTATCGCTAAATGTTAGTATTGACAATTAGCTAAGAGAGATTTAAATGGAGCTATAAGAGAATTGTATGTTATGAAAGGAATGAAGAAAATGAAAAGAAGAATAGCTGTGTTAACGTCAATGTTTTTGTTATGTGCTTGTTGCATAATGCCTGTCAGCAATGTTAGTGCGGCATTTAGTCCCAGAACAACTGCTCCAAGTTATGACAATCAATACTATTATAGTAATTTAAATTATTACTATAGTATAGGTTATGGTATGCCAAACTGCACTGCATATGCATATGGGCGTGCTTATGAAATACTTGGATCCAAGCCTAATTTATGTTCAAATAATGCAGGTGAATGGTGGTTTTATAACCAAACATATAATTATTATCCGAGTGGTCTAGAGCCTGCCTTAGGAGCAATAGCTTGTTGGTGGGATGGTGGTTGGAGTGGAACCAGAACAGGACATGTTGCTGTAGTTGAAGGCATAAATGGTGATACTGTCGTAACATCAAATTCGGGATATAACAGCACAAATTTTTGGATACAAAACAGAAATAAAAATAGTATGTCATATGATTACAACGGAAAAACCTATCAATTTTTAGGATATATTTACATTAATGATTCCGGCGGTTCATCATCAAATACGCCTGTTGATTTAGGAGATGATTTTTATGCATATATAGAACATCAATATACAGGTATGTATTTAACCAACACATATGGAAATATTGAAGGGGCTACTCCAACAGGCAATAGCAATCAAATATGGCATTTAAAAAAACAAAGTGATGGCAGTTATACGTTTCAAAATATATACGATGCCTCTTATATGGATGTGTTAGGAAGTTATACAGATGCCGGTACTAATATATATTGTTGTACAACATACACCGAAGCAGTCAATCAAAGATTCTTTATTTATTATATGTATGGTGCATATTATATAAGACCGGTATATGTATTTATGCATTTGGATATGAGTTTATCGACATACAATTTAGAGTTATGGGGAGATGCAATAGATTACGAACCACAAGAGTTTAACATTATAATCTATAATACACCAACAGAGTCTCCGGCTCCAACACCTGCTCCCACTGCTCCGCCGACACCGCTGCCGACTTTAAAGCCAACCCCGACACCTACGGCGGAGCCGGTTGTGCCTCTTTATGATGGTACAGTAACGGTCGGCAGTGTAAGCGGTGCAGCGGCAGGTGATACGGTTACCCTGCCTGTGAGCATAAAGAATAATCCCGGCATATCAAGCTTTACATTCAGGCTGAATTTTGACAAGTCAAAGGTTACGCCTGTGTCAATTACCAAGAATTCAGCACTGCCGGGTTCGCTTACTTCAAATTTGCAGCAGTCCGGAGTAGATTTATCAAGCCTTGACTATGTCACGGCAGTATGGGCTAACGACTCGAATTATTCAGGCGACAGTGAGTTGTTCAGCGTCAGCTTCAAAATCAACGAGGCGGCAGCGGAAGGTGAGGATATTCTTATAGAAATTACTTACACAAAAGGCGGAATAGTCAACCAGGACTTAGAGGATGTTGATGTAAACCTGATAAGCGGAGTTATTTTGTCTGGCGCGATTGTCTACGGCGACATATACGGTGACGGAGCAGTGAACAACAAGGATTTGGTCAGACTGCGCCAGTACCTTGCCGACTGGGATATAACGCTCACCGACAGCGAGTATAAGGCGGCGGACGTATTCCGTGACGGCGTTGTGAACAACAAAGACCTTGTACGGCTAAGCCAATATCTGGCCGACTGGGATGTCAAGTTAGGGGAGTGATAATATGAAAAAGATAATATGCTTAATAGTTGCATCGGTAATATTGCTCATGTGCGGCGCGGTATACAGTACAGAATTGCCGATAATATCTGTGTCGGGTGCAGCCGGAAAACCAGGTGATACTGTGAAGGTTGATGTCAGTATCAGTAATAATCCGGGTATAGCAAGCTATAGGCTGAAGCTGAATTTTGACAATACAAAGCTTATGCCTATGTCGGTTTCGGGCGAGGGGATAACTTCAAATATTCAGCAGACCGGAGTAGATTTATCAAGCATTGACTATGTTACGGTAGTCTGGGCAAACGAGAGCGACCTGACGGATAACGGCGTTTTGTTCAGCGTATATTTTAAGATTATATCAGATTCCGCAGAGATTATACCGATTAATCTGAGCTATACGCAGGGCGACATCTGCAACCAAAATCTCGATGACGTATTACCCGTTTTGTCAAACGGTGCAGTGACGGTTAACACAAGTACGGTATGGACAATAGACAGCTATAACGGCAATACGGTGACGGTTACAGCGCCCGCCAACGCAAAAGACGGAGAGTGCGAACATGTATATATCGCAAAATATAACAGCGGAAATATGCTTATCGACTGCGAAGTAATAAGCATAACAGCACAGGCCGGAAAAAGCATAGAGGTGCAGTGCGCAAAGAATATACGCGCAGGCATCGGCGAGACAGTTAAAATAATGCTGTGGGATAGCAGTCTCTCGCCCTTGGCGGTACCGCTTATCAGGTGATGATAATTAATAGATTTCTTCCTCAAAATTATGAAATACGGAAAATATCGCAATCCGGCAAAGCTTTTCTGCGGCGGTTCCATCTGTGACCGCCGCAGTTTATAATATAGTTATAGTTAGATTTTATTAAATAAAAATATATAGAGTTCCTTAAAATATTATATAAGTACAGAGCATTTATTCTAACATGAGATATTTTTTTCTACCGTTAAAATGTTCTGACCGTTCTCATACTTATATGAGATATTGTCCACACATTTCTTGACCATATAGATACCAAGTCCGCCAATCTGGCGCTTTTCAGCTGACAGAGTTATATCGGGATCCTCCTTTGCCAAAGGATTATACGGCACTCCATCATCCGCAAATTCAATGACTATCGATAATGGATCTTTCTTTATATCCGTGCGGATTCTTACGGGTCCGGTTCCCGAATTATATGCATAGGAGGCGATATTCACAAATATCTCCTCAATTACCAGATTGAGCTGCATAATGATTTTAGGCGGACAATCATACATATCCGTTTGTGATTTAACAAAGGATAGCACATCATTTAAGTTTTCCTTTTTTGCTTCTGTCATTAGCTCCGGCATATTCATTCCTCTTTCTTTTCTATGGATTCCGATAATTCCTTATATTCCAGGCAAAGCATTGTCATGTCATCAGACTGCGGCGCGTCGGTGACAAATCTGTCAACATCGCTTTTCACTGTTTTGCAGACAGATTTTGTGTCAAAGCCGGACAGCGAAACTAAAATGTTCTTCAGTCTTTCTTCTCCGTACATCTGTTCATTTGCATCAGTTGCTTCGGTTATGCCGTCGGTATAGAGATAAATAATACTTCCGGGATATAATTGCAGCTCATTTTTGCTGTATTTAATACCTTCCATTCCCGCAAGTACAAATCCCGGACGGGACTTTAAATATTCAACACTGCCGTCGCTGCGGCGTACAAGCGGAGGATTATGCCCCGCATTTGCAAAGGTTACAACGCCTGTTGCTAAGTCAAGTATACCCATCCAGGCAGTAACGAACATTCCTGTATCATTATTTTCACAAAGCTTTTGATTGGCTTTTGTAAAGATTTCATCCACTTCAATTCCTGTTTCGGCGAGGCTTTTTATGAGTGTCTTTGCCGTCATCATAAACATTGCGGCAGGAATTCCTTTGCCGGATACATCTGCAATTATAAACGCAAGCCGGTTATCACCGATTAAATAGAAATCATAAAAATCTCCGCCTACTTCTTTTGCCGCTGACATTTCTGCCCATATTTCAAACTCAGAACGGTTAGGATACGGCGGGAAAACAGACGGAAGCGCAGAAAGCTGGATTGCTCTTGCATATTCAAGCTCCTTGTCAATTCTTGCGGCTGCTTCGTCTATATAATGCTTCAGAGCTGAAACAGTTGAATTAATATCATCAGACAAGGATGAAAATTCCTCATTTGTGCGGACATCAACCGTAACATCAAGATTGCCGTTTGTTATCTGTGCCAATGATTTGTTTATTTTGCGTATATTGTCCACAATCAGGCGTTTTATAAGAATGTAAATCAGGATAAAAAGTGCGGCAAAAATCAGCATTTCCATAAACATTGTAACATATACGGAAATACTTCTTGAAAAAAGCGCTTCGTTTGCGGGAATAACCGCAATAATGCTGTATCCTTCCGAAGCTGTGTACATACAATATGAGACTTCGCCGTACACCATGTCGATAAAGTATTGATTTTCCGATGCTGACAGTTTGTCAAAAGAAAGCCCTGTATCTTCAAGGTTTCTTCCTTCGTAACCGTTTCTGTCACTGACAATAACATCGTCTTCATTGCAGATTATGATACTGCCTTCTTCTCCTATATGCCGGTTTTTTGTTATACCGACAACCTGCTCATCTATATCCTTCTGAAATCTCCGGGCATCATATCCCACCTGAACAAATCCGCCGTCCGGCAGGGCAACTCCTGCATACTTGCGTGAAATGCCGGGGTCTTCGGAAGTCGGTTGGTAGCTTTGGACATATTCTTTTTTGCCGTTTAACAAAACCAAAAACTCAGCAGACTGCTCCCCGTCAGCCATGTTGTAATTATGAAAGAAGTTGTATGTTGTCGCCGTAACGATACCGTTATCGTCTACTATATTAATTTCAGCAATATCATATTTATCAGAAAGGTAGAACAGCAAGTCGTCATCAACAGCTTCTGCCGCACTGATTTCCGATGCAACGGTGCGAGTTAAAGAAAGAAGATTTGCATCAGAAGCATCGGATATATCGGCACGAACATCATTAATATTGAGCATTAACAAGCGGCTTGTATCGTCATCGGATACCCTTGCCTCCAAAACGAAGGTGAATGAACATGTAATGCAAAAAGCAATAATAACACAGAGCAAAAGCCATTTCTGAAAGGTTTGTGAAATCTTTTTGCGTTTTTTATGTATACTTATTCTTTCTTTTTCTTTTTCAAGCAAAGAAACAATAAGCAGCGAAAGCATGGTTGACATACTGTTTATAAAAATCATCGGTAATGAACAGCGCTGGACAAATGTGAAGGCGCGGTGTATATCTCCCATATTCACTGAGAATATCATCAGCATATCCAGAATTTCGATTACAATTCCTGCTGCCAGTCCGTAAATCCATGACGGCTTTTTGTTGTCAAACATAAATTTTCGCAGAGCTGCGCTGATTAATCCGGCAATCACAGTTGTAATGGAACAGGAAAGCCGTGTATATTCTCCGGCTCCCCAAAGTGTTGCAAACCAACGCTCTACACCTCCGATTAATCCGGCAATAATTCCCGCCGGACCGCCGAAAATCAGGCCTGCACTGAGAGGCGCGGCATTTCGTGCGTTAAGGACTGCTCCTCCCCTGTTTATGCCAAACTCTGTTGCTAAAACCGCAATCGCACCAAACAAGATACCTATTATAATCTGTCTTGTACTGTATCTGAGCTTCCCGAATTTGGTCTTTTTTTCTGCAATGCACAGCAAAGCTGACACAAGCGCCGGCATGATAGCTGACACAGATAATTTTAAAATCGTTTCCATTTTTTCACCTTACTCTCATCCTGTTTTTTAGAACACGTTTTCAATTACTTTCTTATTAATAAGTATTATATCAGCCGATATTATCATTGTCAACAAATGTAAACGCCGGGTTATTAAAAAATCTCTGGAAATTTCTGATTTATTAAATTATAATATATAATGAATAAGTATTACATTGCATGAGGTTATGAACTGAATTTAATTTTTAGTTGAATAATAAGAGTGTTTAGTTTAATACTTATTGATTGTTTTATTGTTTGTGATATAATTTAATTGTATAACTATCTGCGGATATCGAGGTGATAATTTTGAAAACAGAACTGCAAAAGCAAGCACTTGAGCTGTCTCAGGCGATGATTGAAGAATGGTATAAGAACAAGACAGACAGACTTATGACGCTGCTTGACGATAATGTTACTTGGATTGGAGCAACGGCAACGCAGTTTTATCAAGGCAAACAGGAGGTTGCCGACTCGCTGAAAGCGGTAAGCAATGAGATACTGCCATGTATGGTTTCGGAGGCGAGCTGGTACATTGCCGATAAAGGAGCAGACTGGTGTCTGTGTATCGGAAAATATATTTGGACGATTATGGAAGAAAAGCTGTATACACAGGAGCCGCAGAGAGCAACATTTTTATGGAAACAATCAGACAAGAATTTGAAAATAGCACATATGCACGTTTCAAATGTCATGCACACGCTTGAAGATAACGAGGAATTTCCGGTAATTTCAAGCCAGCGAAACTATAATTATGTTCAAAAAAAGCTGTCCGAAAAAAACAGAATACTTCAGATTATGACAACTGAATATGAATATAATCTGGTGGGCATTGACAGTGTGATTTACATTGAAGCATCAAAGGAATGTCTTTTGATACACACGAGCGAGAAGGTATATCGCGTTCACGAGGGTATTGGCAGATTTGTGAAAAAGAACTGTCCGAGCTTCATATTTATACACCGAAGCTACGCGGTAAATTCAGATTGGATTAAAACGGTCACCACTGCAGGAGTTCTTTTGATAAACGGCGAAAAGCTTGCAATTTCAAAACAACGGTATAAGGCAGTTTGTGATAAACTTAAAGAAATTTTCGGATAAAGGAACTGTAAGGCTATGATGAAAAAAATTATTGCAGTATTACTTGCTATGGCGCTTGTACCGATTTGCCCGAAAGCGTGACGGTACAGGCAAATGGTGAGGAAGAAATAACGGAATAAAGAATAATATGCAGTTCAGTGCGGTATATCCGATAAAGGTATTTGTGTGGAATAGTCTTGACGAAATGGTACCGCTGTATGACGTGTTTGAATTTTAATTTTAGGAGGAATATATTATGACAAACAAAAAATTATATCAGAAGGCATTGGCAATTCTTGTTGTATTCAGCATGTTGCTTTCACTCCCGGTGATTGGATATGCCGAAAATGACGGAGAATTTCAGATTAAGCTTGTACATACAAACGATATTCATGCCAGAGTGCAGGAAAACGCTGACAGCGGCATAATAGGCATGGAAAAGCTTGGCAGTATCATTGACAGCTATACTGCCGGTGCGGATATGGATCTGGTGCTGGATTCGGGTGATTTGTTTCACGGTCAGCCGATTGCCACACTTGTGAAGGGCGAAAGTATCGCACAGCTTGCAAAGGCTTGCGGCTATGACGCCATTACTGCCGGTAATCATGACTGGAGCTACGGCAAGGACAGACTCAAGGATCTGTGTACTCTTGCAGATATGACCATGCTCACGGGCAATGTGGTTGAGGACGAAACCGGAAATAAATTTTTCGATGAGGAATTTTATACCGAAAGCGTGACAGTTGACGGTAAGGAACTGAAGGTTGGTATTTTCGGTGTAATCGACCCCAAAATCAGAAAATCCACAACCCCGTCAAATGTTGCAGGACTTAACTTTGCAGACCCTGTTGCTTATGCAAATGCGGCGGCAGCGGCGCTTAAAGCGCAGGACTGCGATATAGTTATCGCTCTGACGCATACATATGTCCCCGATGAGCTTGCCGCAAAAGTAAGCGGTGTTGACCTGTGGCTTGCGGGACATGAGCATATACAGATAGACAAAGAAGTAACAGATGCCGGCGGCGCGACAACGCGTGTGATTGAGAGCGGATATTATCTTTATTCGCTGAGCCTGATTGAAATTTCGGGTACGCTTGACGATAACGGCGATGCCGGAAATCTGAATATAAGCGTAACACCCATGCAGTATGCCGACACTTCTAAATATCAGAGCAAGGAATCCGTTACCGTTGTAATGAATGAAATCAAAGCTGCGCAGGCGGAAAAGCTGAACGAAAAGGTAGGCAGTACACCTGTCACACTTGACGGCGTCTGGGAGGATTTGAGAATAGACCAGCAAAACTTAGGAAATGTTGTGACTGACGCGTATCTGCTTGAAACAGATGCGGATGTGGCGTTTGAAAATGCGGGTGGTATCAGAGCGTCCATTGAAGCCGGTGACGTGACCTACGGCGATATTCTCGGTGTAAGTCCGTACGGAAATTACGTTGTCACCAAGGATATCACAGGAGCGGCACTGAAGGAGATTATGGAAACCTCCCTTGAGATACAGCATCAGTGTATCGTGGCAAACGACAGCGGCGACTACGAAGCATGGCCGCAGTCCAGCGGCAGCTATCTGCAATTCGGCGGCATGACGGTGACATTTGACCCGGATAAAGAAGAAGGAAGCCGTGTTCTGTCAATTACAGTACAGGGAGAGCCGTTAGATGAGGAGGAGCTGTACACAGTCGCCACAAACAACTATGTGGCAGTGTCCTCATATTATCCGCAGCTTGCAGAAGCTGAGGAAACAGGTCAGTTTACAGCCTGCGACGAGATTTTAGTGAGGTTTTTCCAGCAGAGCGATGAGAAAATTGCAGAGAGCATAAACTCAGAAAGATTGTTCACAAGATCGTCTGATATAGAATGGACGGCAGGCGGCGAGGGCACAGAAAAAAGTCCGTATCTGATTGGCGACCTTGAAACGCTTGAAATTCTGCGCGATAATGTAAACAGCGGCACAGATTACAGCGGCATATATTTTAAGCTGACGGCGGACATAGATATGTCTGAAAAATACAGCGAAAGCACCGGCGAATCATGGACGCCGATTGGTACGCGCGGAAATACGTTGATGGACAAAAATGATGATGAAAAGAACAAACCGTTTGCCGGAAGTTTTGACGGCGACGGACACAAAATAAGCGGTCTGTATATATATGGAACAGATGATTGTCAGGGCTTGTTCGGTTATACTGCGGATGGTGCAGTTAAAAATCTTACCGTATCGGGTTATGTTGCAGGCAAGGACTGCGTTGGCGGAATTGCGGGCTGGAATAGTGCTGTCATTGAAAACTGCGTAAATGAGTGTGATGTATCAGGCTCGCGGTATGATGGACCGACTGAAATTATATCAGCGGCGGCAGGAGGTATTTCGGGAGTAAATCAAGGAAAGATTTTAAAATCCTCCAATATCGGTAACGTGAATAATGAATACTATGAACTGGCAAATGATACGGTAGGCGGAATAAGCGGAGAAAACTGGGGTACAGTTGAAAACTGCTTTAGCACAGGCGAGGTATCCGGACGGTTCGAGATGGGCGGAATAGCCGGATTAAATAAAGCAACAATAAAAAATTGTTACAGCACAGGCGTTATAGCAGGCGCTTATAGGGCCGGTGTATCGTCTGAAAATAGCGGTATAATCGAAAACAGCTACTATCTTTCCGGCACGGCAGAAAAAGCGGTCTTTATAACTCGCGGCGCGGTTAAAACTGAAGCCGAAGAAAAAACTACTGAAGAATTTGCAGACGGTACGGTTGCGTATCTGCTGCAAGGCGCGCAGGAATCCGGCGAGGACGGCAGCGTTCCCATGGTATGGGGACAGACGCTCACCGGCGAAAACGCGGACGCTTATCCCGTTCTTACAAATGACAGCACAAGGGCTGTCTGCAAGGTGACATTTATATCAAATAATGCAGAATATGCGGCAGCTTATGCAAATCCGGACGGAACTGTCACACTTCCGACGGCTCCGAAAATAAGCGGATATACTTTTGTAAAATGGTCAAAGACAAACGCGTCCGACGGTGAGGAGTTTACAGAGAATACGGCTGTAACAGAGGATATGACGGTTTATGCTATCACTAAAAAATTAAGCAGTGGCGGCGGAAGCAGTTCGTCATCGTCATTATCAACGTCATCAGCTTCGACGCCAAGTCCGACAGTTGTTCCCGTACCGACATTTCCTCCGGTTGAAACGGAAGCACCGTCAAAGGAATTTGTATTTGTTGATGTTCCGGAAGATATGTGGTATTATAATTCAGTAAAATATGTATTTGAGAACGGTCTGATGACAGGCATAAGCGAAACAGAATTCGCCCCCGAAATGGATATTACAAGAGCAATGTTTGTAACGGTGCTTTACCGCGCGGCAGGCGCACCTGATATGTCGGAGGAGATATGGGGCTATCCGTTTGAGGACGTTGACGCTGAAAGCTGGTACGGCGCGGCGGTATATTGGGCGCGAAACAATGATATTGTACAGGGTTATTCAGACGAAAAATTTTCACCTGATGAGCCTGTTACAAGAGAACAAATGGCGGCAATCTTGTACAGATACGCTAAGCTTAAAGGTGATAATACAGAAGTGAACGGAACACTGAATTATACCGATAATGCGGACATTTCAGATTACGCAATTAATGCGGTAATATGGAACTTGGATAACGGTATTATGTTCGGCAATGGCGACAATACCTTTGCGCCGAAGGCGAACACAACAAGAGCAGAGGCAGCGGCAGTATTTGAAAGAATTATGGCAGAATGAAGCCGATTGTTGCAAATATATTAAAATAAATAATAATTTTAAATAAATCAGGAGGTTTGTAACATGAAACAACTATTAAAAAGAACATTGTCAATTTTGCTTGCGGCGGCTTTGACCGTTTCCGCAGGCATAACAACGGTTATGGCGGAAGACAATTACGCCACACGCGGTGAGGTATGCGGAATGCTGCTTATTGCAGCGGACGATTACAACCCTGATGCGCAGAAGTCAGACATTCTGCAGGGCTATGAGGACGGCGAGCTTCATGAGGACTGGAGCGTAACACGAGCAGAGGCGCTTGTAATGCTAAAGCGTGCGTTTGGCGAAATTCCCGAAATAAAGGGAAGCAATAAGTATCTTGCAATCCCTGAAGAGGATTTTACCGATATTCCCGACTGGGCGCAGGGCGAGCTTGCGGATATTTTTGATGCCGGTATCGTTGCAGGCAAAGCGGAGGGCATATTCGCGCCCGATGATAATGTAACCGCAGAGGAAATGCAGCTGTTTATAAACCGTATGTACCGCGTATTCGGCACAAACGAAAAGGACGACTTCTATGCTGCAATAAATAAGGACGCGCTTGACAACGCCGTTCTTTCGGAAGGTAAATCAATAGAGGGAACTTTGTATAATGATATTACTTCAGATTTGCTTGAAGAAATGATGAAGGAAATATCATCATCAAATCCGGAGAAGAACTCAAAGCAGGATAAGATAAAGACTCTCTATAACAATTATCTTAACTGGGAGGAAAGAAACAAGCAGGGCTATGAGCCTATAAAGGCTGACCTTGAAGCTATAGACGCTGTAAAAAGCGTTTCGGAGTTCACGCAGGTGGAGGTAGACAATTGTCTGCTTATTGATAAGTTTATCGGTTTCTCTGTTGGTGCTGATGATAAAAATTCAAACCAATATACGAATATGTTCGTTACTTTATCAGAGAACTCAAAGGATATGTATGAAGGCAAGATGGAAACGCAGAAGGCGGCATATCTTAAGTACATAAAAACGCTGCTTATGCTCTGCGGCAGCACGGAGGAGGATGCGGCAAAAGCGGCTGATGAAATATTTGCATTTGAATCAGAAATAGCAGACGCAAGTTATTCACTTGCCGAGATGTATGACATAGAGAAAACCTATAATGAATATTCTCTTGACGACCTTAAGGCAATATTTAAAACCATTGATATTGAGGCGGCGTTCGATTATACAGGCTTAAAGAATAAGGAAAGATTCATCGTAGCGGATAAAGGCGCTATGAATAAGGTTGCCGAGCTGCTTACTGATGAAAACCTTGAAACGCTGAAAAACTACGCAAAGTTTATGTTGATCAGCAGCTATGCGGATTATATGAGCGAGGATTTCCGGAATGCGAAACTGACCTACAACACAGAGGCAAGCGGGATTGAGGGAACACTGAGTGATGAATATTATGCAACAGATACTGTTTCAGAGCTTCTGGCTTCCTATGTGGGTGAAATATACGGAAATAAATATGCCACAGAAGAGATGAAAACGACTGTAACGGAAATGATTACCAATATGATAGACATTTACCGCGAGAGAATAACAAACCTTGACTGGATGACAGATGCAACAAAGGAAAAGGCACTTAAAAAGCTTGACACAATGGGAATGAAGGTTCTTGCCCCTGACGAGTGGAAGGAAATCGCGCTTGACAGCGAGGTGCTTAAGAGCTTCGAGGACGGCGGCAGTCTTGCAGAGAACATAAGAACTATAAATAAAGCGTCGCTGAAGGATATGTACGCTCTTGAGGGACAGCAGGTTGACAAATCCGAATGGATAACATATCCGCACATTGTAAATGCTTTTTATTATCCGCTGAATAATGATGTGAATTTCCCTGTGGCATTTTTACAAATTCCTGCCGTTTACAGCGAAGACGCGTCATACGAGGAAAACTTAGGCGGCATAGGCTTTGTTATAGGACATGAGCTTAGCCATGCTTTTGATTCAAGCGGTTCACAATATGATGAAAACGGAAACGCCGTAAACTGGTGGACAGACGAGGATGCGGCTGCGTTCAGTGCCCTTTGCGATAATGTTGTAGAGTATTACAGCGGTCAGGAGGGCGCACCCGGCGTTGAAACAGACCCGGTGCAGACGCGGACAGAAAATATTGCCGACTTAGGCTCTATATCGGTTATAACAGAGCTTGCTTCAAAGCAAGAGAATTTTGATTATAAGAAGATGTACGAAAACTATGCGAAGATCTGGATGGCAGTAATGACCCGCGAAGAAGCTCAGTACCTTGCAGTGGTTGACACACACAGTCCCGCATCAGTCCGTGTAAACAGAGTTTTGCAGTCGAGCGATAAATTCTACGAGGTGTACGGCATAACCGAAGGTGACGGTATGTGGGTTGCGCCCGAGGACAGAGCAAGAATCTGGTAAAGTCAAAAATATTTATAGAAAGGCCTGAACTACTATGAGAAAAACTAAGAGGCTTCTTTCAATCCTGCTGGCATTCTCCATGATTGCAGGAACAACGCCCGGTGTTTTTGCGCAGGATGAGTAGTCTGATCACAGCGTGTCTGAGGACTATGCGAACCGTTATCCTTGCGGAGTAATCGAGCTTGGCGATGTGTTTAACGCCAATGTTGTAATCAATGACAATGATGAGGTTGAGCCATCGTACATAAGCTTTGCTCAAACGAGCGTTAACGTAAGCCGCGAAGACAAAATTGCGGAAATAGAGCTTGTGCGCAGCGGCAATATTGAGGATTATGCGGCTGTAACGGTGTACACCGTTGAGGGCAGCGCAAAGGACGGTGAGGATTATATCGGAATTGACGGTGGCGGCACGTTCATGCCGGGAGAGGAAAAGAAAATCGTCGCTGTGCCGCTGAAGACAGCCGCAAGGGCGGATAACGGTGATATTTCATTTGAGGTTGTTTTTGAGTGTGATTCACATAATGTGACCGTTACGAATAACCGCGCCGAGGTTATAATTGAGGGCAACGGCATGGCACCGGAGTAAAACGCTGTGTCGAACAGTGAATCCTACTCCGACTACTCCCGTATTCTGTTAACGGATAATGTCAGTTTGAATAACCAGTTTGGATATCCATTGAGAATCGGAAGATGTACTGCTGACAGTCTTCCGAACCCCGGCGGAGATATTAACTTTGCCGGAATAAGTGACATTTGTGTTTATATAAAATGGAATGATGATTATAGACCCAATACGCGATCGGCTTTGGCTTGCGGTTTCAACGAATACAGTATGATGAGTTCATATTCGTTGAGTGGTGACACTATGGTAGGAGAAATGAACTACGGTGATGAAGATTTTTTAAAATTTGATTTTAGTGCAATAGCATCACGGGGAAAATCCTGTGGAAAAATCCGGAAGAGTCTTAACGATTACGGATTGATGTTTGTACGATCCGAAAATTTAACTGGAAAAGTCGGTGCATTGTATTCACAAGACGTCGCAAGGAAGTTTTTTGACATCCAGAGCATCGATATTAGGATGGAGAGCCTTAAGATTTATCTGTGCAGTGGAACGCCTGAAAATCTCACCACGGAAAACAAAAACAGCGTTGATATAGATGGGTCATATTCGATTTATGACGGAATGACAAACATGATAGGAACATACAGTTACAGCGCCGGAAAAGTTACGGTGCTGGACACCTTGACTATAAATGAAACTCTTGAAGGCGGTCTGTCGCCGACAAAGGAGGCACATAGAAGAAAAACAGTTCTGGAGTGTTACCGGGCGGTGGACGGAGATTGGAACACCACTCATAACCTTTCGGACATTGAAATACCGCCTGGACATAAGATGATAGACAATGAACGCACTTATCTTGTGAATAATAATGCGAACGGCACACCGATGGAATTCGACGATGACGGAACTGTAATCAATAAGAAAGTGCCGGAAGCGCTCGAGCCGGTATTTACAAAGACGGTTGAAGTATCTGTAAAAGGAACGTCGTCGGGCGGCAGCGGCAGCGGCGGAAGCTCATTGGTAAAGCCGACACCGACGCCTGTTGCAGTATCAACAGCGTCACCGTCCGGAACAACAGCACCGTCAGCAGATACAGGCTTGCCGTTTACGGACGTCAAGACAAGCGACTGGTTCTATGACAATGTAAAATATGTCTATGAAAACAAGCTGTTCTCAGGCGTTTCTGATACGCTGTTTGCACCGGATGAGCCTATGACGCGCACAATGCTTGTGACAGTGCTTTTCCGCGCCGAGGGCGAACCCGATATGTCCGAGGAAATATGGGGCTATCCGTTTGAGGACGTTGACGCCGAGAGTTGGTACGGAGCCGCAGTATACTGGGCGAGAAACCGCGATATTGTACAGGGAAATTCTCCGGAGAATTTTGCGCCGGACGAACCGGTTACAAGAGAGCAGATTGCTGCGATTTTATACCGGTATGCTCAGTTCAAGGGCATAGAAACAGACGAAATCGGAGATTTGTCACAGTTTACAGACGCAGATCAGATTTCAGACTGGGCGCAGAACAATGTTGGCTGGGCAATCGGAAAAGGCTTGCTCACCGGCAAGGGTGACGGCGTTTTAGACCCGCTCGGAAATGCGACCCGCGCGGAGATCGCCGCAATGCTGCAAAGATTTAATGAAAGCAGTTCTGCCTCCGGAAATGTGCCGAACGAATATAATTAGGGTTAGAAGAGCCGAAGAACTGAGTGTGACAGTCGTTTTCGGTAAGCGTATAAGACAGCGAGAGAAATCTTGCTGTCTTTTTTCGATTTTTCTTGCGTTATGAAAAAATTTGTATTATAATGTTTACATAAACTTTTTGAGAGGATGAGGGTTATGTTTGGTGAGAGAATTAAAAAGATGATTGCGGCGGCGGTTGCTTTTGCAGCTTTTGCTGTAGTTCTGTCAGGCTGTTCGGCGGCTGATGTTGCTTCGGGAATATTGAGAGGTATGACTAAGCCTTCTGCAACCTCGCAGCCTGTTGACGACAGTGGCAGCGTTAAGTATAATTTGTATGTGGTTAACTGCAATCAGTCGATTTCACTGCGTTCCGAGCCGTCTACTTCTGCACCTGAAATAATGCAGCTTGCGCTTGGTGTTCAGGTCGGATACATAGACAGCGCAGAGAACGGTTTTTATAAGGTTTCTGTTGACGGCACTGTCGGATATGCGCTGGCTTCGTATCTTAGCGGTTCTCCGCAGGCTGTTTCGGACACCGTACAATATTATATGTATGTATATAACTGCAATGAGTCTATAACACTCAGGTCAGCCCCAAGTTCTTCATCAGCATCAATGGGTCAGATACCTTACGGCACAGCGGTTGGTATAATCGAGGACGGCGGCAACGGATTTTATAAGGTGAAGTACAACGGATTAATAGGTTATGCTTCATCGGCTTATCTTTCGGCAAGCGTGCCGAGTCAGGAAGTTACTTCAAGCGTCAGCGCAGCAGAGGTAGAGGACTTTGTTGACAGCTCGCTCAAGGCGTTTGTCAATGGTATTAATACTGGTGACACAACATATATTTCATGGTATTTCACGGGTGACGAAGCTGTTCAGGAGAGAAAAACGCATGATAAAATAGTTCAGAGCGTTTTAAGTGAAGAGATTATTTCGCTTAACTGTCACAGCGGAAAGATTATTTCTTCAAATAAGGCAACGGCAATACGTGACTCGGTTATAAGGGTAGTGTACGATGACGGCAGTGTAAAGGACATAAAAGAAAGTTATTTATATACTGTTCAGATTTCTGACGACGGAAGCATGAGAATCATCGACCTTGAAGAGAGATGATACGAAAATTGGCAGTATAATTTATTAAGAGGTAATTAAATGACAAAGGAAAGTATAAATAGTGATACAAAAGATGATCTTAAAGGCATACGCGAGAACAAGATGGGAACAATGCCAATAAACCACCTTCTTGTTTCAATGTCGCTGCCGATAGTTATATCAATGCTTGTACAGGCACTTTATAACATAGTTGACAGTATCTTTGTGTCGCAGATTAACGAGACCGCTTTGACCGCCGTTTCGCTCGCCTTTCCTGTACAGAATTTAATGATTGCTATTGCGAGCGGCACGGGCGTCGGTGTTAACTCGTTCGTGTCCAAATGCCTTGGGGCAAAGGATTTTAAATTCGCCAATAAGGCTGCTAATGTAAGTATTTTTCTGGCAATTATGAACTGGCTTGTTCTGCTCGTTTTCGGTATAACCCTGTCGCGCCGGTTCTTTATGCTGCAAACGAGTGACCCGCAGCTTATAGAATACGGACATCAATATCTGAGTATAGTGTGTATATTCTCGTTCGGTATTTTCGGTCAGATTATGGGCGAGCGGTTACTACAGTCAACGGGCAAGACTGTATATACCATGATAACGCAGGGAACAGGTGCGGTGATTAATCTTATTTTTGACCCGATTTTAATTTTCGGACTTTTGGGCTTTCCGAAAATGGGAGTTATGGGAGCTGCCGCAGCAACAGTTTTAGGTCAGATTGTTGCAATGCTTCTGGCAGTTTTGTTTAATATCAAAATAAATAAGGAGCTTAAGTTTGACTTAAGAAAAATTTTGCCGCAAAAGCATATTGTTTTAAATATATACAAGGTGGGCTTGCCGTCAATACTGATGATAGCTATCGGTTCATTTATGAATTTCATGATGAATAATATTTTGATTGCTTTCACAGCGACGGCGACAGCCGTATTCGGCGTTTACTTTAAGCTGAACAGCTTTATATTTATGCCTATATTCGGCTTAAATAACGGTATGGTGCCGATTATAGCGTATAATTACGGCGCAAAGAAGCATGCGAGAATCATCAAAACAATGAAGCTGAGCATTACTTATGCTATGTGCATTATGCTTTTGGGATTTATTATATTCCAAATATTCCCTGATAAGCTTTTGGGAATGTTCAACGCTTCGGACGATATGCTTGCAATAGGCGTGCCTGCGCTCAGAATAATAAGCATAAGCTTTATTGCGGCGGGCTTTTCGGTTGTAACTTTGTCGGTTTTGCAGGCGCTTGGTCAAGGTGTGTATTCGCTCATAACCTCGGCTTCGAGACAGCTGGTTATTCTTATTCCTGTCGCCTTTTTGCTGTCAAAACTCGGTGACCTTAATTTGATATGGTGGTCGTTCCCCATTGCAGAAATCGCTTCGGTTATGCTGTGTATTGTGTTTGTACGGGCAACATTTAAGAAGCTGGGCATATCAGTGAAAGATAAGAATTAAAAGCTAAGGATTAATCGGCTCCAAGTACGCAGAATATGTTTTTTACTTTGTGAAAAATTATACAAAAATATATAGAAGAGGTTAGTCTGGCTAATTGATTGTTATAAAATCATTGTTAGCCAATAAATCATCAACCTCAAATACAGTGAGATGGTTTATAAAGCCATATATAATAATGCTGTCTCGCTTGTCGCGGGAATCAAGAATTGCAAATTTTGATATTCTGAGCAGTAACTGAGCTTCTTCAAGGGATAAACCGATTCCTAAAGCAATCGCAATCATAACCTCTCTTGACGGTTTGCGCTCGTTGTTGAAAACCTTATAAACATAATTGCCGACACCTGATTTTTTTGCAATCTCGGCAATACTTGTTTTTCTTGAATTTATTATATAGTTAAGATAATCTACAGGAGTTTCTGAAATAAATTCCTGTTCATGACTGTCTAAAAAAGCCTGAATATCGTCAGCGTTTTTCAGCTCTTTCAGTAATTCATCTGTAATTTTATGCATTGACAGCACCCCTCCGCATTATCTATATAATTATTATAACATATAACGACAAAATATGCAAGGAGGTCTTACCTTGTCCCAATATGCAAACTTAAAAGAAGTCAAAGTATTAAGGAAAAATGAACATCAGAAAATAACTCTGACAGTTGATTCAGACAGCAAAAAATATATAAAACGTGAAATATACAGCGATAAACGGGATATATACAAAACTCTCCAAAAAGTAAATCACCCTAATATACCAAAAATATTTGCAGTTGAATTTGACGACTCCACTGTAGTAACAGAGGAATATATCGAGGGAAATACACTCGGCAGGTTAATGGACGAAAGTGTTCCGCTGTCAAACCACCTGATAAATTCTATAGCCAAACAGCTTGCATCGGCAATGGAAGCGCTTCATAATGCCCGAATAATTCACAGAGATATTAAGCCCGATAATATAATGATAAATTCCTCAGGTCATATATGGGTTATTGATTATAATATCTCGCGCTTCTTCCGCAACGAACTGCGACAGGATACCGAAGTAATGGGTACGTTTGGTTATGCGCCTATTGAGCAGTTCGGAATGATACCGACAGATTATAAATCGGATATTTATTCATTTGGCGTAACAATAACAGAGCTGCTGAATTATGCAGGAAAAAAAGGTGCTCTTTATAAAATTGCCGACAAGTGCAAAAAACTTGATCCCGCGCAAAGATATAAAAATACTAAAAAATTAAGAAACGCGATAAGATTCAGATTTATCAGAAGTCCCTTGCTGTATGCCGCATTGCTTGTACTCATAACGGCGGGTTTCATAGGGGCTTGGCAATACAATATTACAGAAGAACAAACATTTTTTGGCTTTGAGGAGTACCCTGAATATACTGAATACAAGGACTATCCCACATTTGCTCAATCGCTTATATTCTCTACGGACGAGCCGCAGGAGCATTTGCTGTTTATAGACGATTTAAATATGCAAGGTAAAATAAAATTGGGCGAAAAGAATACTCTTGTCAATGCCGACATTACGCTGAATAACGGAGAATTGTCAGTGAGTTTAGCAGATAAATACGGAAGCACATTTGACTATAAATTTAAGTACAAAAACCAATATATCTATAACCAATATTATAGCGGCAATTTAAGAAAAAATGCGGATATAATCTGCCGTGACCTTGATTATGACAGCGTTCCGGAATTGTTAATCGGGCTTAATGAGGGCTTGATGGGCGTAACCAATGATCAATTTTATAACCCGTTTAATTATTGCATCGGCTGGTGTGTAAAGTACGATGAGAGTTCAGGCTTTACTCTTTGTGAGGGTGATATGTTCTCAAAAGGACAAGCCTTTACACTGACAAGATATACCAATCAGATTACCGTTCCGTGGGAGGATATCGGAGATATAACCGGATATGAGTTAAAAGATAATGCACTGGTTCCGTTTTATTGATTTTTAGACAAAAAGTAGAAGACTTTCTATATGATTTGGTGATATTATCAAATCGTATAGAAAGTCTTTTTTTGGTATTGCTATATTTCGTCAATGTGTTCCGCAAGTATTTTGACGGTGTTGCAAAATCGGGCATATGAATCGGAATTCTTTGACCGCACAGCCGAGGTTATCTGTTCAAGCAGATTATCGGATGCCGTGGCAGAGTCAAAAAGAAAATAGTCAATACCCGAATGTAAGGCACAGGCAATAGAATATAAGGTTTCAAGTGACGGAGCCCTTGTGCCGTTTTCTATATGCCCCAGAAAGCCTGTTGAGATGTCGCATATCTCAGCAAGCTTCTCCTGGGTATAGCCGAACTCACGGCGTTTTAATCTGATTTTGTCACCAAGTTTATGGTAGTCAATATTATTCATGACATCACCTCATGCTATATTTTATTATATATTATGAAAAAATTACATGAACATACAGACAAAAATATTGACAATAAGACATAATTGGGATATAATGTAACTATATAAAATAGCAAAAAGCGACAAAAGGTGGTGAAAGTATGGCTGATATAGCACAAATCATCAAGTATGAGGGTGATAATACAACCTTCGTATGGAAATCGCCTGTTGAGGACTTCAACACTCAAACACAGCTTATAGTACACGAATCACAGCAAGCCGTATTCTATATGAACGGTCAGATCTTAGATGTATTTGAAGCGGGCAGATACACATTAGAAACGCAGAATATACCGTTAATCAGTAAATTCTATAACAAGGCATTTAACGATAAAACACCATTCCATTGTGAGGTATATTTTATCAACAAAACCGAACAAATGGCGGTTAAATGGGGTACGGACAGCAAGATCGAATATGTAGAGCCTACATATAACTTCCCCATTCAGATTGGGGCAAGCGGTGAAATGACTTTAAGGGTTAAGGACGGAAAGAAACTGCTTGTTAAAGTTGTAGGCACTGAAAACGGATTGACGCAGACAGGACTGACGCAGAAATTCAGAGCATTTTTAATGACGAGGTTTAAAACCTATCTGTCAACATATATCCGAACAAACAAAATCAATATTTTTCAGATTGATGAACGCTTGACGGATATTTCAACCGATTTACAAAATATGCTCGTTCCCGATTTTGACGAATACGGAGTATCGCTTATACATTTCTTTGTAACGACAATCGTAAAGCCGGAAGACGACAGCACATATAAACGGTTTAAAGAAATCCATTTCAGACAATATGCTGATATTGCAGAAGCAAAATTACATCAGAGTGTCAGCATTATTGAGCAGGAAACAGAAAAGCAAAAGATGATACTTGAAGCAGAGGGATTGGCACAGAAACGAAACATTGAGGGATATACATATCAGCAGGAACGCGGATTTGATGTTGCTCAAACTGTCGCAGGTAATGAGGGCAGCGGAAATATGTCTAATCTCGGTATCGGTCTTGGAGTTATGGCAGGTGTTAGCGGAACTGTCGGAGGACTTGTTAATGACAGTATCGGAAATGCTGTCAATTCACAGAAAGCAAACAATCAAACTGTTGCTTGCCCCAAATGCGGAAACGCTGTACCTCAAAATGCAAAGTTCTGTTTAGAATGCGGTACAAAAATAGAATTATTATCAGACAATGAAATGATTTGTCCGCAATGCGGAAGTAAAACACCAAAAGGCAAATTCTGTATGGAGTGCGGAAACAAATTACAGCTTAGTTGCCCTAAATGCGGTAATGAAATTCCGCAGGGCGCAAAATTCTGTCTTGAATGTGGGTATAAGTTAGGCGGTGGCGAAAATGAACAATAATATAAGAATAGTTTTATGTTCTGTAATTGCGGCTGTTGTAGTGTCATTATTATATTTAGTAGTACCTGTAACAGACACATTCGTAGTATCACATATTTTTTCGTTGATTGCGATAAGTGGTATAGCTGTCAGCCTTTGCGTATTTGGAAAGGGTAATAATAAAGCACCGCAGGCATTCGCTTATATTCATACTGCTGTAATATACGCAGTAATAAGTACGGTCATTTCGGTTATAGCGTGTATTATATCCTATTATAAGCATTTCCCTGTTGCGATAACCGTAGTAGTACATATGGCAATTTTAGCGGTGTTTGTTATCCGTGCCGTTGCTCTGAATTCGGGAAATGAATATATAGAAAAAATTGATGCAAAAGCAGAAGAAAAACATAAGGAATTTGAAAAAGAAAAAGCTGTGTATTGGGATTAAAAAAGAAAGGTGAGATTTTTGTTATGAAACAACTAACATGCGAAATGTGCGGAAGTACAGATTTATTAAAACAGGATAATGTATTTGTTTGTCAAACTTGCGGAACAAAATACTCTGTTGAAGAAGCAAAAAAAATGATGATTGAAGGAACTGTCAATATAGACAATTCAACGCGGATACAGAATAACGTAAAAAATGCCATAAGAGCGATGGCTTCTGGTGAGCTTTATAGTTGTCGTACATTGTGCGATAAAGTGTTGGAAATGGATCCATATTGTTTTATTGCGCTTATATATAAAGTATACCTCTCAAAATCCACATCGGGAGCGGTGTCCTATATTGACGATGCAATTGACGGTGGGGTTTTTTATGACGAAAGCGAACGTACAGAAGCGGCTAAATTCATAGCAAAGCATTTCTATGCTTTTTGGAAAATATCAAAAATCGAAAAAGTTCTGGATAAAATTTTTGACGGTGATGATGATAAACTTATGAAAGTGTTTTGCCAAGAGGTCTATATGAATCCGGAATTTGATAATTCTCGTATAGCAGAACACTTTGAAGATCTGCAAAAAATCAAATCTTTTGACTTGTCTGACGAAACAAGAATTTCCGTCCTCAGCACAATACTTGCGCGTACGTTGTTTTACTATGTTTATGATTTATATAATTGTGATGGTATATATAAGTATAACTCAGTTTTCAATGCTGAAGATAAAGGCGAGGATATAGTAAAGGATGTATCAATTTTTTGCTACGGTGACAATGGCAGTCCCGGAGAGGATGATATTGATATTAGACCTATTTATTCTCAAATAATTGATATTTGCCCGGAATTTGATATGACCACTGCATGGGTTATGGCTTTAAATAGTGTCTTAAATAAAAATATTTTAGAGCACTCTGCTATAGTTGAAGCGTATAAAAAGATGGGAGAATTACCCAAGTATTGGAGTAATGATTTTGTTGAAATTGTTGAATCCAATATTTCATTTATAATAAAAGAATATGACTCATCATATTGCCTTGATGAAAAAACGCAAAAGGTTTTTGATGAAATCAAAGAGTTTTTAAAGGATACCGATCTTGAGAAATTAATAAAAGTAAGAGACATGGAGGAACGGCTCAAGGAGGATTTGCCTGATATAAAACGCAAAATAAGTTGGATAAAAGATGGTGATTCCTTTTGGATAGAACCTTTCAACAGAGAAAGAAGAGAAATCCTGAAGTATTATAAACCTGAGTATGTATCAGACAAAGAGCTGAAAGCAGAAGTTGATGAAGCTTTAAATTATCAACCTACTGCTTCAAATCATCAACCTAAGAAAAGTGGTTGTTATGTTGCTACTTGTGTTTATGGCTCATATGATTGTCCGCAGGTTTGGACTTTAAGACGTTATCGTGATTATACATTATCAGAAACCCGGTACGGCAGAGCATTTATAAAAATCTATTATGCAATCAGTCCCACTCTTGTAAAATGGTTTGGAAATACAAATTGGTTTAAAAAGCTTTGGAAAAAGCCATTGGATAAAATGGTTAAAAGCCTTAACGAACAAGGTGTTGAAGATACAAAATATAACGACAAAATATAAGGAGTGAAAAACATGAAAGGAACAATTAGAGGTACAAACTTATATGACGTATATACAGGAGAAAATCAAAAAGAAATTAGATTCGACAACGGTGACGTATATAGAATTAAAGGTACTAATTTACATGATGTATACACTGGTCGTAATCAACTAGAAATTGAAAAAGTAAATACTAATGAATCACTTGAAAGTATGTTAAATGATATGTTAAGTGAATTAATAGGTAGTATTGGTGCAGCAGCATTATTAGCTGGTATTTTGGCTTTAATGTGTTGGATTGCTTAAAGTGTTTTGGATTTTAATATCTATTAAATATAAAATATAAAACATAAAAACTGAAAATATAAAATATAAAACATAAAATATAAGGAGTGATTATTTACGGTATACTGTCAATTATGTAAAACATCAGGAGCAAATATGTTCTAAGGAGATGTACAGATCAAAATTGTAGGTCTTATATTAGTGAAAATTTTAATATAGACTGATTTTAAATTATATCAAAATGGATAAGTGGTAAAGAATATCAATGAACAATACAGTTTTAAATTTTGGAGGTAATAAAATGGCAACACCAATTTATTTCGTAGATAATAAATATGAATCAGGTGCAATCAAAGTCTTTATAACAGATAATAAGTATGATAACGGAGTTATAAAAGTATGGCCGACAACAGACAAGTACACTTCAGGTGTTATAAAAGGGTTTGTGGTTGACAATAAGTATGATGCACAAATGAAAGTATTCCTTTGTAGTAGTAAATACGATTAATAAGTTAGAAAAATATCACTTATCCATTTTAATTATATAAAATTGTCGAAATAAAAACCATTTTCCATGAGTAACAATTGGCAAAGGACTATTCAGACTATCGGCAAAAATTCTGGGACGTACCGAAAACACACCGGGCATATCAATGAGAGCAAAGGATTAATCGGCTCCAAGTACACAGAATATGTTTTTTACTTTGTGAAAAATTATACAAAAATACTAATATAACATGTTTTTATCAGGGTATTATCAGTTAAAATTTTCAAGCGATTTTTGTTGAATTTAAAAAGCAAATAAGATATAATAATAACCGTATAGCGTTTTTTGTTATGCGGTTATTTTTATGTAAAATTCAGATTTTTGCCGTGTATGAGAAGGTCTCTGAAGATTGCATTGCGGTTTACATAAATAATGAGGAGGGCTTATAATAAATGGTCAGACTTCAGAAATATCTTGCAAGCTGCGGTGTGGCATCACGCAGAGGCAGTGAGGAAATTATCAGATCCGGACGTGTAAAGGTCAATGGTGAAACCGTTAGAGAAATGGGTGTTCAGATTGATGAGGAAGCCGATGTTATAACAGTAGACGATGCCGTTGTACAGCCGGAAAAGAAAATGATATATATCATGCTGAATAAGCCTGTCGGCTTTGTTACGACAGTCACTGACGACAAGGGACGAGATACGGTTATGGAGCTTGTGTCCGATATTCCTGCCAGGATTTATCCGGTCGGCAGACTTGACTATGACACAGAGGGTTTGCTTCTTATGACAAACGACGGCGATCTGACGTACAGGATAACGCATCCCAAGAACAATGTCGAAAAGACATATGTGGCTGAGGTAACAGGCAATGTCACCATGGATACACTCACCAGACTGCGCAGAGGAGTTGTGATTGACGGAGTTAAGACAAGCCCCGCAAAGGTAGAGGTCGTTGGCGCAACACAGCTCGGAACAAAGCTTGAAATCACTATTCACGAGGGCAGAAACCGTCAGGTCAGAAAGATGTTCGAGGCGGTCGGCTGTATAGTGAAGCGCCTGAAGCGCACACGTGAAGCCGGTTTAATCCTCGGTCATGTTCCGCTCGGCAGATGGAGAAAGCTTACAGAGTCCGAGGTGAATATGCTCAAAAAGATTGGCACCGGCAAGAAATCTTCAAGGCAGACCAGCGAGGAGCGTTACGGCAAAGAGGGCGTCAGACAGCATAAAAAGAGTTACTCAAAAGCAAACCGCAATGAAAGAAAGCCGGTTCACTACAGCGGAAACGGCATAAGGAATAAAAACGGTTCAAGAGCAAGAACGCAGGGTCAAAACGGGCGTATTCAGTCGAAACGCAAGGGCTCTGGAAGATAATATTTTGAAAAATAATAAAGTTTAACATATGGATCTGAAAAGCGATAATTATATCGCTTCGGGTCTTATCGAGATTAGTACAAGGAGGTAAAATCAATGGGTAAAATCGAAGAGTTACAGCAAATTCGCCGCAATATTGAACAGGGCGGCGGAGAAGCGAAAATCAAGAAGCAGCATGAAAGCGGCAAAAAAACTGCCAGAGAGAGAATCGCAATGCTTTTTGATGAAGGCAGTTTTGTTGAGGTTGACGCATTTGTAAAGCACAGATGCAATGAGTTCAACATGGCAAAAACCGAAGCTCCGGGCGAAGGCGTTGTAACAGGTTACGGTACTGTTGACGGCAGATTGGTTTATGCGTATGCGCAGGACTTTACTGTTATCGGTGGTTCACTCGGCGAGATGCAGGCAGCAAAAATTTGTAAAGTTATGGATATGGCAACAAAGATGGGTGCGCCTATCGTTGGTATCAACGATTCAGGCGGCGCAAGAATTCAGGAGGGCATTGACGCTCTTAAGGGATTCGGCGACATCTTCTACAGAAACACACAGGCATCAGGTGTTGTACCGCAGATTTCAATTGTTCTCGGTCCCTGTGCGGGCGGTGCTGTTTATTCGCCGGCTATCTGTGACTTTATTTTTATGGTTGATAAGACTTCACAGATGTTCATCACAGGTCCGTCTGTTGTAAAATCCGTGACAGGCGAGGATGTAACCTTTGAAGAACTCGGCGGAGCTCAGACTCATGCTATAAAGAGCGGCGTTGCCGGCAAGGCTTTTGCAAGCGAGGAGGAATGTTTTGAGCAGGTTAAGAACCTGATTTCATATCTCCCGTCAAATAATCTGGAGACAGCTCCGATTTACGACTGCACAGACGACCTTAACAGACTGTCAGACGCACTTGCAGAAATCGTTCCCGAGGATGTAAACAAGGGTTATGATATGAGAGACGTTATAAAGGAAGTTGTTGATGACGGCGAATACTTTGAGCTGTTCGACAAGTTTGCAAAGAATATTGTTACCGCATTCGCAAGAATGAACGGACAGACAGTTGGTATTATCGCAAACCAGCCGAAGTTCATGGCAGGTTCGCTTGACTGCGACTCATCGGATAAGGGCGCAAGATTTGTCAGATTCTGCGACAGCTTCAATATTCCGATTATTACATTTACTGATGTTCCGGGTTATCTTCCGGGTATAAATCAGGAGCATAGCGGAGTTATCAGACACGGTGCAAAGCTCTTGTACGCATTCTCTGAGGCTACTGTTCCGAAGATTAATGTCATCGTGAGAAAGGCTTACGGCGGTGCGTACATCGCAATGAACAGCAAGCACCTCGGCGCTGATATGGTATTTGCCTGGCCGACTGCTGAAATTGCTGTTATGGGTCCGTCAGGAGCCGCTAATATTATATTCAAGAAGGATATAGCTGCGTCGGATGATCCGATTACAGCAAGACAGGAAAAAATTCAGGAGTACACTGACAAGTTTGCAAATCCGTATGTAGCTGCAAGCCGCGGTTATGTTGACGACGTAATCGAACCCGATTCAACACGTCCCAGAATTATCAGCGCGCTTGAAATGCTTGCAAGCAAGAGAGAGACAAGACCGGCAAAGAAGCACGGTAATATTCCTCTTTAATAGGATGGTACGGCTGAAAATCAGAATTGTTTCAGCCAATAAATTCGATCGAAAGGAGAATTAAGCTATGTCAGTTACTGAAGCTTTAATAGAAGGTTTACAGGTTACAGTCGTTGGACTTGCAATAGTATTTTCTGTTCTGATTATTCTCATGCTTGTACTCATGGCTATGAAGGTTGTGTTTTATAAGCCTGCAAAGTCTGAAGAGCCGAAGAAAACAGTTAAAAAGAGCGAGGCAGCCGCTGCTGCTCCTGCGGCAAAGGCTGAGAGCAAAAACGAAATTGACGAAGGCGAGCTTATAGCAGTTCTTACAGCTGCTGTTGCGGCAAGTCTGAATACATCGACTTATAACCTTAACATTAAGTCATACAGAAGGATTGGAAATACATCACCGAGCTGGAATAAAGCCGGCCTGACGGACGTAATCAATTCAAGATTCTGATGTTATTGACTCCGCAAAACAGCGGATACAGAACGGTCTGACGATGCGCACCGCTTACGGTGCGGTCACGGACATATTATAATTAATTAAACCAATTAATAAGGAGGTTAATTCAATGAGAAAGTTTAATATTAGTGTAAATGGAAATACCTATGAGGTTGAAGTTGAAGAAATCGGCGGCGCTCCGGCACCGGCTCCGAAGTCTGCGGCACCGGCTCCGAAGCCGGCAGCAGCTCCCAAGGCAGCACCGGCTCCCGCAGCAGCGGCTGCTGCTCCCGTTGCAGGCGCAACAACAGTTGAAGCACCTATGCCGGGTAATATCTTGTCAATCAAGGTTAAGACAGGCGATACAGTAAACGAGGGCGATGTACTTTGCGTACTTGAGGCTATGAAGATGGAGAACGAGATTATGGCGCCGAAGGCCGGCAAGGTTGTTGCTGTCTGCACAAATCAGGGTGCGGCAGTTCAGACCGGTGACGCACTTATCTCTATCGGTTAATAAATTAACTTAATTTTACAAGCGAAAGGGATGATTTTGTGTTACAGGCTTTTACAAGCTTTTTAGGCAGTACCGGTGTTGCGGCATTGATTCAGTCAATGATGCAGGGACAAAACGTTCTGGAAGTCATCGGCACTCCTGTTATGATAATTATTGCCTGTGTTTTGCTCTATCTGGCGATAGTTAAGAAGTTTGAACCGCTGCTGCTTTTGCCGATTGCATTTGGTATGTTGCTGACAAACCTTCCGATGTTTGAAGGCTCAAGTGCAATTTTGATGCATCCGGAGTTCTTTACTGATCCGGAATACATGGTTGACGGTCATATAGATGTGTCTATGGTATTTGCACAGGGCGGTCTTCTGGATATGCTGTATCTTGGGGTTAAGCTGGGTATCTACCCGCCGCTTATCTTCCTCGGTATCGGCGTTATGACCGACTTCGGTCCGCTTATTGCAAACCCGAAGAGTATTATTTTAGGCGCCGCTGCACAGTTTGGTGTGTTTATTACATTCCTCGGTGCTTTGCTTCTCGGAGCTGCAATTCCGGCTATTGGATTCGGCGTTAAGGATGCGGCATCTATCGGTATCATCGGTGGTGCGGACGGTCCTACCGCGATTTATGTTACAAAGACACTGGCACCGCAGCTCTTGCCTGCAATTGCTATTGCAGCATATTCATACATGGCGCTCATTCCGGTTATTCAGCCGCCTATCATGAAGGCGCTGACTACAAAGGAAGAACGCAAGATTGTTATGGAACAGTTAAGACCTGTCAGCAAGACAGAAAAGATATTGTTCCCGATTGTTGTTACTATTGTCGTTGGTCTGATTGTACCGGACGCTGTTTCTCTTGTCGGTATGCTCATGCTCGGTAACCTCATAAAGGAGAGCGGAGTGGCGGAAAGACTTGCTAAGACAGCTCAGAACGGTTTGATGAACGTTATTACTATATTCTTGGGGTTAACCGTTGGTGCAACCGCAACTGCGGACACCTTCCTGACACCGGCTACACTTGGTATTGTTGCCCTTGGTCTTATTGCTTTCTGCTTCAGTACAGCAGGCGGTTTGATCCTCGGCAAGATAATGTGCAAGCTCACACGCGGCAAGGTAAATCCGCTTATCGGTTCCGCCGGTGTATCTGCCGTACCTATGGCTGCGCGTGTTTCACAGATGGTCGGACAGAAGGAAAATCCGTCGAACTTCCTGCTTATGCACGCAATGGGACCGAATGTTGCCGGAGTTATCGGCAGCGCCGTTGCGGCAGGTGTGTTCCTCGCAATGTTCGCATAATCTAAATTTAAAATCTACAGGAGGAAAATATTATGGCTAAAGTAGGTATTACAGAAACCATATGCCGTGATGCACATCAGTCTCTTATTGCTACTCGTATGACGACCGAAGAGATGCTGCCGGCATTGCCGCTTATGGATAAAGTGGGTTATCATTCCATGGAAGTATGGGGCGGAGCTACTTTTGACGCCTGCCTTCGTTTCTTGAATGAAGACCCGTGGGAGAGACTCAGAAAGATCAGAAAGGCTGCTCCCAATACAAAGCTCCAGATGCTTTTCAGAGGTCAGAACGTGCTTGGCTACAGACACTATGCTGACGATGTGGTTGAATACTTCGTACAGAAGTCAATTGCAAACGGTATTGATATAATCAGAATTTTTGATGCGCTTAACGATGTCAGAAATCTTCAGACAGCTATTAACGCAACAAAGAAGGAAAAAGGTCACGTACAGGCTGCTATCTCTTATACAATAAGCCCGGTTCACAACAACGAATTCTTTGTAAAGCTTGCAAAGGAATATGAGGACTGCGGTGCGGATTCTATCTGTATCAAGGATATGGCAGGTCTGCTCACACCTTATAACGCTTATGATTTGGTTAAGGCTATGAAGAAGAAGGTAAAAATTCCGATTCAGCTCCATACACACTACACAAGCGGTGTTGCTTCGATGACATATCTTAAGGCAATCGAGGCAGGTGTTGATGTTGTTGATACAGCATTGTCTCCGCTCGCACTCGGTACTTCACAGCCGCCGACAGAACCGCTGGTTGCTACACTTCAGGGTACAGAGTATGATACAGGTATCGACCTTAACTTGCTCACTGAAATAAGCGACTACTTCAAGCCGCTCAGAGAGAAGTATCTCGAGTCAGGACTTTTGAGTACAAAGGTTATGGGCGTTGATATCAATACACTTAAGTACCAGGTTCCGGGCGGTATGCTTTCAAACCTTGTGTCACAGCTCAAACAGCAGGGCAAGGAAGATAAGCTTGAAGAGGTTCTTAAGGAGGTTCCTGAGGTTCGTAAAGATCTCGGCTATCCGCCGCTTGTTACGCCGACAAGCCAGATTGTCGGAACACAGGCAGTGCTTAATGTTCTCATGGGCGAACGCTACAAGATGGTTACCAAGGAGACAAAGGGTATCTGTAAGGGCGAATACGGCAGAACTCCGGTTCCGATTGACGAGGAGTTCAGAAAGAAGATTATCGGCAACGAAAAGGCTATCACCTGCCGTCCAGCCGATTTAATCAAGCCTGAGCTTGAAAAGCTCAAGAAGGAATGTGCAGAGTGGACAGAACAGCCGGAGGACGTATTGTCATACGCACTGTTCGATCAGGTTGCAGTAAAATTCTTCGAGCAGAGAAAGGCTGAAAAGTATAAGATTGATAAGGACATGGTCGACTATAACGACATGACTCATCCGGTATAATATAACAAGGGACTGCTGCGTTATTATTTGCAGCAGTCCCTTGTTTATTGAGGTAAATTATAGTTTAAATTAATAAAGCCAGACCCAGTTCCGCCCGTCTAGCCCGGGCGGGTAACAACTTCCCCTCCGGGGAAGCCGTTATTAGGGGCGATGCCCCTAAGACCCCAAATCAGGGTGTTAGGGGATGAAATCCCCTAAATCGCGTCTCCTGAAAGGAGACACGATGGAGCGCTCGGGGCGGAGGCGGCGAGCGCAATTGGGTGGGCTGTGACCGAACCTGAAAGGTTCGTATGCGCCATACTAAGCGTTGTTGCCATTGCATCTAAAGTCAATAACATACCTAAGTTGTACTGTGTGTGCGCAGGCGAACAGCGCGACAAACTACAATTTAACAACCCATCACCTCTTGTCGAAAACGCATGACACAGAACGTATACATCCATGCGAGTTTGGTTATAAATTTATTGACAACAGGGCATATTTCTAATATAATAATGAAGTATTCGGGGGTGTAATGGTTTCGACAGGGTTGTAGAGACTTGAGGAGCGAGCCGTGGCCGGACGCCACGTTAAAAGTCCGAATTTAAAATTAAACGCTAACAATAATAAAGTAGCATTGGCTGCCTAATTGCAGCCTGTCCTCCCGGGCTTACCGCACGCTCGGTGCAGGGCATCAAAACCGCGGTGAACGTGAACCGGGAAAGCTTTGACCCGGTCATGCAATTATGAAGCTACCGAGTATAACAGTTTGTCAATGGGCTGTTATATGAGGGAATATTGACCATTGACTACGCTCGTAGCCGCCTTTTGGGGATACTTCTTTGGACAGGAGTTCGATTCTCCTCACCTCCACCAGGTCGGAAATCCGCTTTGGATTTTCTTATTTTCCTGCAAATCACACGATTTGCAGGATTTTTTATGCAAATAAGGTCTGTTGTAGTAAGAATTACAACAGACCTTATTTTTTAATATAAATTATAGTTTAATTGACTAAACCGCAACTCGGCGGTTTAATGCGATCGCCTTTGAAAAAGGCGATATTTCAAGCTACGGCAGGCTTGCGAAGCAAGCACGTTAGGCGCGAAGGCGTCTGACCTCGCTTAGAGGTCATTTTATATGATACATAAAATATCATGCAAGCATGAGGCGACTGCGCACCTATCGTGGCGGCAAGCCGCCCTACCGCAGTTTGCATTTCCACCTGAAACAGGTGGAGTCAATTAAACTATAATTTAACAGGCGGTTATATTTTGTGGGGTTATAGGGGGGATGTCCCCCCTATATTAAAATCTTACGCTTTGTCAACCAATGCGAAAGAGATTTCACCTTTGGCAGCTACATCGTCGCCGACATAGGCGCAGACATCGGCCTTGCCCATTACTGAGCGGAACTTTGTCAGCTCAACTTCGAGTCTGAGCGTTTCGCCCGGTACAACCTGGTGCTTAAACTTGAAGTTATTGATTCCCGTAAACACAGCGATCTTGTCTCTGAACTCCGGCTTTTGCAGAATTACAACTGCGCCGACCTGTGCAAGCGCTTCACAAATCAAAACGCCCGGCATAATCGGCTGACCCGGAAAATGTCCCTGAAAGAACGGCTCATTCATTGTGACATTTTTAATTCCGACCGCACGCTTGCCCTCTTCAAATTCGATAATTTTGTCAATAAGTAAAAACGGATATCTGTGCGGGATAATATCCATAATTTCTTTGATGTTCATTTCCATGATATTTTACCTCCGGTTTTATAATAAATTAATATTATCATAGCATAATCGGATTTGCAAGAAATTTTTAAAATTTTTTATAAAAAGTATTGACAAGCTGTTTTAAATATGGTATTATAGTCAAGTCGTCAGTCGATGACAAATTGAATACGGAGGGGTTCCCGAGTGGCCAAAGGGGGCAGACTGTAAATCTGTTGCATCTTGCTTCGATGGTTCGAATCCATCTCCCTCCACCAGAAAAAACTCTCGTTCTTTGAACGGGAGTTTTTCAGTTAAATAAATTTCTGCGAACTTTGTGAAATGTACATGCGTACGTGGAAATTTATTTAATTTTGCAAAAAAGACTTAACGCGTTATCGCCGAAAAATCTCTTGACATATAGTCTGTGCGGTAGTATAATCAAATTAATAAAACTGAATAATATCTTCAGGGCAGGGTGAAATTCCCTACCGGCGGTACAGCCCGCGAGCCGAAAGGCTGATTTGGTGCAATTCCAAAGCCGACAGTAAAGTCTGGATGAAAGAAGATTGCTGATACGAATAAATTTAGTTTAACATCATTTTATTATATTTATTGATGCTTTGCTCTGGAATGATTACGGTCTGTATGATCTTGTCGTTTTGGAGCTTTTTTATTCTTTAGCTGACGTTCTGAACTTGTTGTTCGGAGCTTTATCTTTAGGAGGCGTAAAAATGACGGATAAAGAATACATGCGCAGAGCTCTTGATTTGGCGGTGAGAGGACGCGGAACTGTCAGTCCGAATCCTATGGTAGGCGCCGTTATCGTGAAAAATAACAGGATAATCGGCGAGGGCTGGCATAAAAGATATGGTGACCTTCATGCTGAGCGGAACGCCTTTGCCGATTGCAAAGAACGCGGCGAGAGCGCAGAAGGTGCAACGATTTATGTAACGCTCGAGCCGTGCTGTCATTACGGCAAGACGCCGCCGTGTACTGACGCAATAATCGAAAACAAAATCAGCCGTGTGGTAATAGGCTCTGCCGACCCGAATCCAAAGGTTGGCGGCAAGGGTGTGAAAATACTGCGCGATAACGGCATAGAAGTAACCGAGGACGTGCTGCGCGAAGAGTGCGATGCGGTTAATTCAGTATTTTTCCACTATATATCAACAGGAATACCATATGTAGTCATGAAATACGCAATGACCCTCGATGGAAAAATCGCAACCTATACGGGCGAATCAAAATGGATAAACGGTGAGGCGGCGCGGCAAAATGTACACAAGACGAGAAGCGAGCTTTCCGCCATTATGGCAGGAATAGGCACAGTGCTTGCCGACAATCCTATGCTGACATGCCGTATCCCCGGCGGTGTAAATCCGGTTCGTATTATATGCGATACAAGGCTCAGAACTCCGCTTGATTCAAATGTCGTAAGCACAACCAATCAGGCAAGGACATTAATTGCCACCTGTGTGAGCGACGAAAACAGGCATAAGCCATATATTCAAAAGGGCTGTGAAATTATAGTTGTTCCGGAGCTTGACGGACATATTGACTTAAATAATTTGATGCAAAAGCTGGGCGAGAAGAAAATAGACAGTATTTTACTTGAGGGCGGAGCAGAACTAAACTGGTCGGCACTCAAATGCGGTATAGTAAATAAAGTGCAAGCGTATATTTCGCCAAAGCTGTTCGGCGGCGCTGCGGCAAAGGCTCCGATTGCCGGAACAGGCGTGGCAATGCCGGACGACGCTTTTGAAATCGTTTCTCCGACAATTCAGAAAATCGGTGATGACATTTTGGTAGAGGGTGAGGTGAAAATGTGTTCACGGGAATAATAGAAGAAATAGGAGAGCTCAAATCAATAAACCGAAGTTCAAATTCAGCGGTGCTGACTATCGGCGCAAAAACAGTGCTTGAGGATATTCATCTCGGAGACAGTATAGCCGTCAACGGATTATGTCTGACTGTCGTCAGATTTGACAAAAATTCATTCTCGGCAGATGTGATGCCGGAAAGCCTGAAGCGTTCGTCACTCGGCAGCCTTAAGACAGGCAGCAAGGTCAATCTTGAACGTGCCATGGCGGCAAACGGCAGATTCGGAGGACACATTGTTGCCGGTCACATAGACGGAACCGGCATAATAAGCTCAATCCGGAAGGATTCAAATGCTGTGTGGTATACAATAAAGACTGAGCAGAGCATTTTGAAGTATATAGTAGAAAAGGGCTCTGTGGCAATTGACGGAATAAGCCTGACTGTCGCGGAAGTCGGCAGCGACAGCTTCAGTGTATCAGTTATTCCGCACACTGCCGAAAATACTATACTTCCGACAAAGAGAACAGGCGACATGGTTAATCTTGAAAACGACTGCATAGGCAAGTATGTCGAAAAGCTGATGAGTGCAGATAATGCAAACGGAGGCATAACCCGTGAGTATCTTGCAAAGTTCGGATTTTGATTTATAATACAGATGTGGAGGAAAATTATATGGACGTAAATAATAATTCGTTTAATACAATCGAAGAAGTCATTGCAGACCTCAAGAACGGTAAAATAGTAATGGTGACCGATGACGAAAACCGGGAAAACGAGGGCGATTTTATTTGTGCGGCGGAGTTTGCCACGACTGAAAATGTGAACTTTATGGCAATGCACGGTAAGGGTCTGATTTGTATGCCGATGAGCGCTGAAATATGCAAAAAGCTTCAGCTTCCGCAAATGGTGTCGGACAATACGGATAATCACGAAACAGCGTTTACCGTATCAATCGACCATATAAGCACAACTACCGGCATATCCGCCGAGGAACGAGGCGTTACTGCAAGAAGCTGTGTAAGCGACAGCGCAAAGCCTGAGGATTTCCGCAGGCCGGGACATATGTTTCCGCTGCTGGCAAAGAAAAACGGCGTACTTGAACGCAGCGGCCATACAGAGGCGACCGTTGACCTTATGCGCCTTGCGGAACTAAAGCCATGCGGCTTGTGCTGCGAGATAATGCGCGATGACGGCACGATGATGCGAACTCCGGAGCTTATAGAGCTTGCAAAAAAATTCGGAATAAAGTTCACTACTATTAAGGCAATCCGGGAGTACAGAAAGAGGCATGATCAGCTGGTCGAATGTGTTGCGGTTACAAAGCTGCCGTCTAAGTACGGAATGTTCAAGGCATACGGCTATATAAACAAGTTAAACGGCGAGCATCATGTGGCGCTTGTCAAGGGTGATATAGACGACGGAAAGGATGTTTTGTGCCGCGTTCATTCGGAATGTCTTACCGGTGACGCTTTCGGCTCTCTTCGCTGCGACTGCGGAGAACAGCTTGCAACGGCAATGATGCAGATTGAGCGTGAGGGCAGAGGTATTTTGCTGTATATGCGTCAGGAGGGACGAGGTATCGGACTGATTAACAAGCTCCGTGCATACGAGCTTCAGGACAGCGGTATGGACACGCTGGAAGCAAACCTTGCCCTCGGCTTTGACGGAGATTTGCGCGAATATTTCATCGGCGCACAAATCCTGCGCGATTTGGGTGTAAAGTCGCTCCGGCTTCTGACAAATAATCCCGACAAGGTATATCAGCTTTCGGATTTCGGTATGACGATAAGCGAACGTGTGCCTATCAGGATCGACCCGACTGAATATGACAAGTTTTATCTTGAAACAAAGAAAAACCGCATGGGTCATATACTCGATTGAGAGAATAATATAATTTAAATAAAAGGAGTTCAGAATTACAATGAAGGTATTTGAAGGAAACTTAGTATCAAAAAAAGACGCAAAAATCGGAATAGTTGCAGCACGTTTCAATGAGTTTATTGTATCAAAGCTGCTCAGCGGGGCAGTAGACGGTCTTGTGCGTCATGATGTGGACGAGGATAATATACATGTTGCGTGGGTGCCGGGTGCTTTTGAAATACCGCTTATTGCGTCAAAGATGGCAAAGAGCGGAAAATACGATGCAATAATTTGTCTTGGCGCTGTTATCCGCGGCAACACAAGCCACTATGACTATGTATGCAACGAAGTGTCAAAGGGCATAGCTCAGGTATCTCTCAGCTCGGACGTTCCTGTTATGTTCGGCGTTCTCACAACGGACAATATCGAGCAAGCAATCGAGCGCGCCGGAACAAAAGCGGGCAATAAGGGATTTGAATGTGCCGAAGGCGCTGTTGAAATGATAAATCTGATAAGTGCAATCGAAGATTAATAGAGAATAATGAATTTAAATGAGTTGCGCTGTTAAATTAAAGTTTATATGAGTAAACCGCAACTCGGCGGTTTAATGCGAGCATCGGTAGGCGGA